>MVQR01000345.1 GCA_002067815.1 Syntrophus sp. PtaB.Bin001
TGGATCGATCAGAAGCCAGATGATACTTCCCGTCAGCATTGTCCCGGCTATCAAAATTGATTTCCACATGCCGGTCAATATCCGATGCAATCCAAACATCACAAAAACAAGGGCGACCACGAATAGTATGCGGGTCAAGGGTGCGGCATCGCCGGGGCCTGATGTCACCAGGGACAGAACAGTCGGCGCCAGCGTAAAGGCAACCAGCAGAAGCACGACAGAGACGATACGGGGGGTAAAAACGGCTTTCAGATGGCCGAGCAAACCTGTCATGCTCACTACGAAAAGCAGGATACCGCCGCACAAGATTGCGGTATAGATGGTGTCCGCCGGATACCCGGCGGATGCGATGATGCCGATGAGCAATACCGTCGACGGGCCGACAATCAGCGGCATCCTGTGCCCCCACAGGAGCTGTGCGGCCAGTGTCAGGGACATAATCAAGGTTGTCTTTTGCAGATACATCATCTGACCGGCAATGTCCTTGAAATGAAACCCGCCCGTGATCTTGCCGATGATAATAATGCTGGGAACCGTCACGGCAAACCATTGCAGACCATAAAGAAGGGTATCCCTAAGGGGAGGCTTTTCATCTAAACCGAATCTAAAATGCATTATTCGACACGCCGTTCCGCACCGTTCTGAATTGATTTCAGGAATAAATTTCAGACAGTTTTTACCATTGATAAGATATAATTGAAATAACAAAGGACAGCCGGTAGAGGAAAGATATGGAATACGAACGAATCCAGGTTGAGTGCCGTAGCGGTTACAAAATCAATGAATATCCGGTAGCCTTCATCTTCCAGGGGCGGCGCTGGAACATATCTGACATCACAGACCGCTGGTATGAAGGAGGAATGGAATCAGAAAGACCGGTAATTGATTATTTCCGGATCAAAACGGATGAAGGCAAGGTATTCATTCTCATGTATGCGGGTCATTTGGATGAATGGTTCATCCGTTATTGAAATCCGCCAGCCGGGAGACCGCGTAGGGAGAAGTTGATTTTGCCCTTCCAAACAGCAATCGCTACAACCTGCCCCCCTTCAGCAGATCTGATGCGTTCCGCAAGACAGGATTTGATATTCGCGGCTTTTATTCCGAAAGACGGTCGTTCCCTTGAGTCCCATTCGATGGGCTTCCACATAGATGCGCAAGATGTCGTCGACAGTGGCGTTTTCGGGTAGATTGACCGTCTTGGACACCGCGTTGTCCACGTGGTTTTGAAAAATCTTCTGAATTTCCAAGTGGGCAAGGGGATTTACCTGGTAGGCCTTCCGGAAAAGTCGCCGCAATTTTTCCTCCGCATCCGGTTGATCTTTGATCTTCCACCATAAAGGGTCTTCAACGTCAACCTCGACCCCGCCCAGCAGCAATCGTTTGTAGTTAATGTCGAAGATGGGTTCGATGCCGCTTGATGTTCCCGCAATAATGCTTAACGTCCCGGTGGGGGCGATGGTCGTCGTGGTCGCATTTCGCTGAAGAAGGTTATTTTTGTCCCAGACGCTGCCTTTGAAGTTCGGGAAAGGACCTCGTTCCGCTGCCAGCCGGTTCGAGGCAACCTTCGATTCCTTCTGTATGAAACTTATGATTTTCTCGCCAATCCTTTCCGCATCATTAGAATCATAGGGAATACCGAGTTGAATGAGGAGATGGGCAAACCCCATGACCCCGAGTCCGATCTTGCGGTTCCCTCTTGTAATTGCACTGATCCGCTCCGAAGGGTATGTGCCGGCATCAACAACATTATCGAGGAAACGTACGCCGAGATGAATCAGTTCCTTGAGTCGATGCCAGTTTATATCCCCATCAGTAGAGAGTCGAGAAAGATTGATGGAACCGAGGCAGCATGATTCATAGGGGAGAAGGGGCTGTTCGCCGCAGGGATTGGTCGCTTCTATCTCTCCGATATGAGGAGTAGGATTTGCCCGATTGACGGCGTCGATAAAGACCACCCCCGGATCTCCCGACGCCCATGCCGATTCAGCAATGAGCCTCAAAAGTCTTCTCGCGCTGATCTTTCTTGTCTCTTTTTTCGTCCTGGGATTTACAAGCGCAAAATCCTCGTCTTTCTCATATGAGGACATGAAATCGTCGGACACGGCAACGGAAAGATTGAAGTTGGTCAATTCAGAAGGACTTCTCTTGACGGTTACGAATTCCTCGATATCCGGATGATCGACACGGAGGATGCCCATATTCGCACCACGCCGGGTGCCGCCTTGTTTTATCGCCTCCGTTGCACAGTTGAAGACACGGATAAAGGAAACGGGACCGCTGGCCACCCCTCTAGTCGACCTGACGACATCGTTTTTCGGTCTCAGGCGGGAAAATGAAAACCCCGTCCCCCCGCCGGTTTGATGGATTTTCGCGGTGAGCTTTATCTGATCGAAGATGGAATCAAGGGAATCTTCGACGGGCAGGACAAAGCAGGCTGCAAGCTGGCCCAACGGCCGGCCGGCGTTCATGAGGGTGGGAGAATTGGGAAGAAACTCCAGATTTGTCATCATTTTATAAAAAGCTTCGCTCATTTCTTCACGACGTCCGTCCGGGTAATTGTCCTCAACTTTAGAAATCGCAAGAGCAACCCGGCGGAAGAGCTCATCAGTCGTTTCAAGGAGATTTCCCGCCTCATCCCTGAGCAGATATCTTTCTCTCAATATCAGCAGAGCGTTTTCATCGAGTTGCATTTCTATTTCCTTTCCATCCGGGCTTCAGGAACATTGCACGCCGCTTTTGCCCGGAACTCACCAAACCATGTTCAGACTGAGATCTTCTCCGGCCTGCACGGTAGCACCATGGATTCTACCCTTTTGATTCAACATATCTTCAAACCAGTGAACATCTTTTTCCCCCGCCCTTTCCAGGCGGAAGCGTTTATGAGCCATGATGACGAGGCGAAGGCCGAGAAGACGACCCGTCAGGGAATCTGTTTCAGGAAAGTATAGCACCCCCAGGTCGCTACGGAACTCCTCGTACCCGCCTATCCCTTCATAGTCGTTGATCAGATCACCGCAGCCATAGAGGATCAGTTTATCTCTATACAGCTC
>MVQR01000346.1 GCA_002067815.1 Syntrophus sp. PtaB.Bin001
TTTGCTCCAGACATGGATCAGTTTGGCGAGGACTTCCTTGCCGACGCCCGATTCTCCCTGAATCAGAACCGTGACCTCGCTGCCGGCAACCCGCCCGGCCAGCTCCAGTATCTTGTACATTACCGGATTGTCCGTGATCATCCCATTGGAGCTCAACTCGTCTTCAAGCATCTTGTTGACTTCCGTCTGCAGGCGGTTGCTCACTTCCCGCGATTGGGCGAGCTGTTCCTGCAAGGAGAGAATCTCGGACATGTCTCTGGCGTTGGTGACCATCCTGATGATATTTCCTTCGTCATCGAACACGGGAGTGGAGGTAACCAAGACCTCCTTCCCGGTGCTGATTTTCTGGATGCCGCTCACGATTTTCCTGCTCTTCCTTGCGAGGCTTTCAACCGATGCGGAAAAGAAATGGCCGTTTTCATATAGGGATTCCATCTTGTGGCCCATGAAGTGTTCCCTGGTAAGTTCCGTGATCCGCAACAGGGAGTCGTTGATTTTCAGGACATTGCCCTCGCCGTCGGTGATGAGAATCCCGTCGTAGGAAGATGTGATGATGTCTTCCAATTCCTTGTTCAGCTTTTCACAATACTTCAATTCCGCTTTGATTTTTTCCGGCTCAGTGACGTCCTGCAGCAGGATCAGGCACCCATCTCCCTCATGCTCATCAGACCGGGAGATAAATTGAATTGCCAGTGTTTTCTCTCCACAAAGCAGGTGTTTGTCATGATTATGATCGGAATTCATGAAATCCAGAATTTCTCGTGCCTGGGGGATCGACTTTATTGAGGTGCCGATGGCTTGCTCATCGATCCCCAACATTTTTCCGGCGACGGCGTTGCAGGAGGACAGAATCCCTTTTTTGTCAACAACAAGCAGTCCGCAATTTATGTAATCGAGTATATTGTAAAGCGGTTGATTGCTGTTTGAAGTATCGCTGCCGCAGCAAGATGGGTCAGGCAAGTAAATCATGACTGTGTTTCATCCCTTCATCTTTTACAGAAATCCCGCCGTCAAAGTTGGTTTTTCCAGCTTCATTTCACCCGTTCGTATAGTACCGCATCTCCTTTCTGTCAAGAATCCTCGAACGTTTCTCTTTTCAGATGTAAGAATATCAAGCATCCCCGGATTTTATTATTTTCAAATCGAGGTTTTTCTTGACATGAATGTATGAAATGGTTAAAGGAGGCCCTGTCAATCAGTTGGGATCATATTTTATGAAATTCACAAAATCCGTATCCATCTTCTTTTTCTTTAGCTTTTTTAGCCACGGGGATATTGTGCGCCCGAGCTGATTGGTTAAGAAACCGACTAAGAAGCCGCGGGCAGCAAACCCGCGGTTTTTTTTTGCTAAAAAAAACAAGGCCGGTGAGTTGGCCCCGAAGACAGAAACCTGTTGTGGATTGAAATCCTCTGTGATTTTAACGGAAATTCTTTAACTAGCTGATTATAGTAAATACTTGTGAATTAAGAAAAGGCAAAGGGAGGATAAAATGCTGGATACATTGTTCAAACCGAAATCAGTGGCAATTTTTGGCGCTTCAGAAAGAGAATTCAACATCGGCAATCGCATCGTGAAAAATCTCGTTCACTACGGGTACAAAGGGGCGATTTATCCTATCAATGCCAAGGTTGACGCAATTTACGGCCAGAAGACCTACCCTTCTGTCCTAGATATTCCCACTGACGTGGACGTGGTTCACATGGCCATTGCGGCCCGCCATGTTCCCCAGGCCCTTGATGATTGCGGTGCAAAAGGCGTCAAGCACGCGATCCTCAACGGCGGCGGGTTTTCCGAGATCGGTCCTGTTGGGGCGGCCATCGAGGCGGAGTGTATGGCCATGGCCAAAAAGCACGGCATCCGGATCTTCGGGCCCAATTGCCAGGGAATAATCAATTCCGATCCCGACGTAAGGGCCTACTGCAATTTTACCTTCACCTTTCCGAATCCTGGTCATGTCTCGATTCTCGCCCTGAGCGGCGGGGTGGCGTCCCTGCTCCATCAGGCCATCTACGATATGGGGATCGGAACCCGTATGTACGCATCCAATGGCAATGCCGGCGACATCTCCATCCCGGAGATTCTTGAATATTTCGGCAATGACGAAGGGACGCGGGTTATTCTCCTCTACGTCGAGGGAATCCGGGATCCGAAGGAATTTCTGCGGGTCGCCCGGGAAGTGGCTGCCAAAAAACCTATCCTGGTAATGAAAGCCGGACGGACCATGGAGGGGGCAAAAGCAGCCGCTTCACACACGGGCGGCCTCGCAAAAGAAGATCTGACCGCCGATCTCATCTTTGAAAAGGCCGGTATGCTCTGTTTCCATGATGAAACGGAACTCTGCCAGGCCGCTGCCGTCTTCGCCTCTCAGCCGATTCCGAAAGGCGGGAATGTCGGCATGATCTGCAATACCGGCGGACCGGCGGTGATCGCCACGGACGTCCTCGTTAACGGCGGGCTGACCATTCCCTCTCTTTCGGCAAAAACTGAAGAAATCCTCAAGGCGTCCCTATTTCCCGAGGCTTCGGTGCATAATCCCGTGGATGTCCTTGCTACAGGAACGGGACAGCATTTCCGGACCACCCTTGACGCCCTCATGGACGATGACGGAATCGACAGCGTCCTAATCCACTTTGTGACCCCGCCTTTTGTCGATACGGACAGCATCGCACGGGAAATCGTGGAGGTGAACCGGCAACGGCGCAAGCCCATGATCTGTAATCTCATGACCGACAAGGGGCAATGGACGGAAACGGTCCGGATTCTCACCGAGGGCGAGGTCGTCTGCTACGATTTCCCCAGCACCTGTGGGAGGGCTCTGGCTGCGCTGACGAAATACGGGCAGATCCGCAAAAGGGAAGAAAGCCCTGTCAAAAGCTTTAATGATGTCGATCGGCCCAAGGCGGAAGCGATTCTTAAAGAGGCGGGTGCCGCCGGCCGTAAGGTACTATCCGCAGGCGAGGTTTACAGCGTTCTTTCCGCCTACGGCGTACCCGTTGCCAAGTGGAAGACGGCAAACAGCCCGGACGAAGCGG
>MVQR01000347.1 GCA_002067815.1 Syntrophus sp. PtaB.Bin001
AAACCGGAAAAAGTTCGTCAGAGGCCAGATCCCGATAAATTTCGTGACCATTTTAATCAGCAGCAGTATGCAGATGAATCCCGCCGCGGAATAAACGGTTCCGAACTTGACCAGAGCCCCGGCCTTCAGAAAATAAAACGGTGTTAGGAGGGTAAAGGCCATGACCCGCATCCGCTGAGCCAGAATCCTGTCTTGCAGGAAAAAAGGCGCCAGCACCATCCCGACTAGGTAGGCGGGAAGCACCGCTTCGCTTTTCGCCATATTGCTGAGTCCACCCAGTAGGAATAGAACCAGAAAGATAAATTTGATCTCCGGCTCGCTGACCCGGTTTCCCACCTTCCCAAAGAAATAGGGGACAAACTTGGGAAGGATCCACATAGCGGCAACAGTTACCCCGGCAAAGAGAACGAGCCAGAGATTGTAATTGGCAAATAAAATACCAAGAACCAAAACAGTACCGAGATCATTGATAAAACAGGCAGCCAGGATAATCTTGCCCAGTTCGGTGTTGTTCATCCCGTTTTCCGTCATCACCGCATAAACCACGGCCACGGACGTAGTTGACAGGGCCAGTCCGGCGATCTGCGCCTGCGGCCAGGACCATCCGGACACGTAATGGGTATAAAGCAGAACACCGAAAAACGGAACGACAAACCCTGCAATGCCGATCCCGATACTCGACCAGAAATTCCTGCGGATGACATCCGGATCTACTTCCGCCCCGGCCAGAAAGGTCAGGAGAATCGATCCGGCACCGGCCAGATAATTGGTCCAGGGCGTCGGTGTCAGGCCGAAGAAGTTTCCGCCCAAAGCGCCCACGACAATTTCCACGAGGGCCACGGAAATGGCCACCCGCATTGAAATCAAAGCGGACAGGAGGGCGAGTCCCATCCAAAGCGCAGATACAAACCACGTGTTTTCCAACGTTTTTCTCCCTTCGCAGGTGAAATTTAATAAGAAGATTCGATACCGGTATACCAGGAAGGTTAAATCGATATCTAACAGGAGTCATCAGCTCAGGGAGCGTTTACAGTGAACCCCATCACCGGCCATGTTTTAAGAGCAGCTCTGGAACGGATTCCCGAAGATCGCTGCCTTTCCCAATTCGGCCTCGATTTCCAGCAGCCGGTTGTATTTGGCAATGCGCTCGCTGCGGCAAGCGGAACCCGTCTTGATCTGTCCTCCACCCATGGCCACGGTAAAATCGGCGATAAATGCGTCTTCCGTCTCTCCGGAACGATGAGAAACAACGAATCCCCAACCGGCTTTGCGGCAGAGGTTAATCGCTTCGATGGTTTCCGTCACGGTGCCGATTTGATTGAGCTTAATTAAAACGGCATTGGCCGTCTTTTCCTGAATGCCGCGAGTAATATACTGCGTATTGGTTACAAAAATGTCATCCCCGACAACTTGAATTTTTGACCCCTGGCTGGCCGTTTGCTTGCAAAAACCCGTCCAGTCGTTCTCAGCGAGACCGTCTTCTATGGATACGATGGGATATTTTTCGATCCAGCCCTGATAAAGGGCGATCATGTCTTCGCTTGTCTTTTTACCTTGATTTGATTTGGCCAGAAGGTAAGCGCCGTCTTCATAGAAGGAACTTGCCGCCGGATCCAAGGCAATGGCAATGTCCCGGCCTGGTATGAAACCGGCCGCTTCAATGGCCTGAAGGATTACTTCGCAGGCCTCTTCGTTGCTCTTCAAATTGGGCGCGAATCCTCCTTCGTCGCCTACGCTCGTTGCATACCCTTTCTTCCCCAAGATATCTTTCAAGGCATGAAACGTCTGGGCGCCGTAACGCAAGGCTTCGGCGAAAGACGGAGCGCCGACAGGCATGATCATGAATTCCTGGAAATCCACACTGTTATCGGCATGCTTTCCCCCATTTAGGATGTTCATCATCGGAACGGGAATCCGCAGAGCATTAAACCCGCCCATATAGGCATAAAGGGGCAGATTAGCAGCCAGCGCCGCTGCGCGGGCTACGGCCATGGAAACGCTCAAAATGGCGTTAGCCCCGAGTTTTTCTTTGTTGGGCGTCCCATCCAGCTGAATCATAAGGCGGTCGATTTCGGCCTGGCGGGACGGGTCCCTGCCGATCAGGTGGGGGGCAATGCGCTCATTTACGCTGGCAACAGCCTTCAACACACCCTTGCCGCCATAGCGCTTCTGATCGCCGTCGCGTAACTCGACAGCTTCATGCTCACCCGTAGATGCTCCTGAAGGGCAGGAGGCGGAAGCGATGACGCCGTTTTCCAGGGTCACAATAGCCCTGACTGTGGGATTGCCGCGAGAGTCCAGAATTTCCATAGCCCGTACATCTTTGATTTTCCTTTTCATGCTTGTTGTCCCCTTCGATTCGTTAGGCGAATTTATTTTTATGCTCCAGCCTTACCGTCAAGAGCCCAAATGTTCCGACGCCTTTTCAAGCTCAGAGATTATCCTCTTGATTTCTTCGCTCCGGCCACCGGTTTTAGAAAGAAGCGCTTCGATGGTTGTCAGCTCGTCCTGTATGTAACCGATGGCCTGTAACCTCATGGCTTCGATGGCCGCATTGATGCGCTTTTCCCACTGTGCCGCCAGACGGGAGAGGTTCATCTCCACTTCTCGCGGAATGCCCCGGATAAAATGTTTTTCGAAAAGCCTGCGAAACAGGAACATGGGGATAAGAAACCAAATCAGGTCAAGATGGATGTCAAAGGATTTGGTGGCGATGATGTCCGGATGATCGGGCTCCACAACGTCAATCGTCCATTCGACCTCGGCCAGGCGAACGCCCAACACCTTTTGAATGTTCTCGTCGAGAAATTTTCGGAAGGCGGCAAGGGATCGGGAAAAGCTCGCATGGGATTTGTTCAGGGTTCCCAGAAAGTGGCGGTTTTCTGTGTGGGAAAGTTGCGCCATTTCCTCCGTCATGACTTCCGAAATCCATTCCTCAAAACGGCGCGACAGTTTCCAGAGATTTCCTTTCCATGTCGGCAGGTCCTTCTCCAGCCTGGCAGTCGTCTTTTCAACCAGAGGA
>MVQR01000348.1 GCA_002067815.1 Syntrophus sp. PtaB.Bin001
GATTCTCAGGGCTGCTTCGCAGGAACAGTTGAAAAGCCTGCGACTGGTCTTCACCGGTGCGGAAAAATGCCCCGACTACACCTATCAGGCTCTGAAGAAGATCAACCCTCAGGCGATCCTCTGTGAGGGATACGGGATAACGGAATGCTCGCCGCTGGTGAGCATCAACCGTGTGGAAAACCCGCAGCCCGGGACTATCGGTCGAGTCATGCCCTCGATGGAATACGCAATCATCGACCCGGAGACGAATCGCCGGGTGAATATCGGCGATCAGGGAATCCTGCTGGTACGCGGCCCCAATATTTTCGGTGGCTATTACGGGAGCAAAAACGGCGACGGTTTTTCTGCCTTCGAGGAAAAGCGCTGGTACAACACCGGCGACTTCGTCAAGGAAGACAACGAGGGCGTCCTGACCTTCTGCGGCCGCAAGAAACGGTTCATCAAACTGGGCGGCGAGATGATTTCTCTGCCAGCCATCGAAAACGCCCTGCTTGTAAATTTTTCAGCAAATAACGGCCATGACGGTCCCACCCTGGCAGTAGAGGCCACCCCGACAGACGAACGGCCGGAAATCGTCCTATTCACGACCCTGCCCATCTCCCGGGAAGAGGCAAACCAGAAGATCAAAGAAGCCGGCCTCTCCCCTCTCCACAACATCCGGATTCTGCAGAAAGTCGAAGCAATCCCCGTCCTCGGCACCGGCAAGACCGATTATAAGCAGTTGCAAAAGATGCTGGTGGACGCATGAGAAGTGCAAAGTTCACGAGTTACTGTTTTATGTCACAAACATTCTCAATCGATTGAAAGGACGAATTTGAAGGTGGCTGATATTACTAAAGTTGTTAACAGTGATGTTCAGATATTCAGGGTATCAATCTGTTGGAAGATCGGCATAACAATTTTGGCATACTTTGGCTTCATATTCTCAATGCTCGGCATATGCGTCAAGTCAGGAGGGGGCGGGCACTCTTATTTATATGTATTTGGGTTTCTAGGATTGATGTTGTTTTCCCTATACAAGCTCCTTTCTGTTTTTTCTTACAGAGTTGAAATATACCCCAATAAAGTAAGGAGGATTGGCCTTTTTAATAATAAAGAGCTGTCAATCAGTGAAATCAATGGCTTCAGAATCAACATGATCAAAGGCGAACAGACATTATTTCTGGTACCCAAAGATATTGCGACCAAAGGAATAAAAATTGGGCATACTTTCGAACGGCAGGAAGATCTTCTTGAATGGTGTAACCGAAACTTATCTAATCTCGATGTTTTAGATCTACAGCAGGAAAGAGAAACGGTGTTGCAGGATACAAGTCTCGGGGAAACTGCGGCACAGAGGCAGTATGTATTCGATAGAGCAAAAATGTGGTCAAAAATTATAAACGTTCTTACATTCGGCGTTTGTTTCTGGGCATTTGTTTATCCCGAGCCATATACTTACATAATCTGGGCTCTCATCATAATGCCTTTAGCGGCTCTGGTTTTTGTCCGTTATTTTGAGGGGGTACTGGAACTGAGCACAAAGAGGAATAATGCTCGCCCAAACATCCAAACCGCATTTCTTGGTCCTGGCATTGTGCTGTCACTTCGAGGATACCAAGACTTTAATATATTGAATTGGGATAATTTCTGGTTACCCTTCGCTTTATGTTATCTATTGATCTGTTTGCTAATGTTCTTTTTGGCAAAAGACATAAGGCAGAGAGCTGCAATGATAATAATATTTCACATTTTATTTTGTTCTCTTTATGGATACGGAACTGTTTTATCTTTAAACGGCATTTTGGATAAATCTATTCCTTCCTTATATAAAGCACAAATCATTGAAAAGCATGTATCAAGCGGCACAAGAAACTTCTATTTCCTTAAACTGTCTCCTTGGGGACCAAGAACGAAAGAAGAAAAAATTACTGTTGAAAAGTCCGTATACGACAGGAGTAAAGTTGGGAATAAGATTGATGTCGCTGTAAGAAACGGTAGTTTGGGAATACCTTGGTTTTATATACTTTGAGGAAATATACGGCAAATGTCGTACTTGTATTGACAAGAGGTGCTGACAATAATCCTGTTTCCCAATCGCATTTTGAAAGCTGGAATAATTGTGACAGCCCCGCTGATTATAATTCTATAGTTAATTTTGTTGAAGATTAGCTCAAAAAAAGCAAGGTTGTCACCTCTGCGCAATACCCGATCATCTTCTTGAAGCCCGTCACCCCTGGGCAATGGCGCCCTTGGCTTCGAGAAAGCGTTCCGCGTCGCTGTACAATTCAAAGTTCGGCAATTCCGTATTCTCGTCTATCCGGCGCATGCCGGCAAGATAGGTAATCCTCACTCCTTTCAGGGAAATTCCCTGGCCCTGGATGATCTTCAGCGCGTTGAGCAGGTGCTCCTTGCCGGGCCGGTAGTGGCCGCTCGCATTGTCGATGCCGGTCAGTTTGCCGGCGACAACATCAATGGCCCCGGCGAAGGCCACCGCCACACCGTTCATGATCGAGGAATGATGGAACAGTTGGCCTTTAGGTTGGTCCCCCATGCTGCAGTAGAGGTTGCCTTTATCGTCGATAATAAAGATGTAGCCCTGTCCGCCGGTATCAAGCAGTGTTTCATCGCTCGTCGACGTCGAGTCGGCGCTCGCGCGGCGATACATCTTTCCGCCCGACACGATAATCTGATAGCGCCAGCGATCTTCAGCAGTTACATACTTGACTTTCGAGGCACTGTTGGGGTTCTTCCGGACAAAATTGAAGGCAAAGCGCTCCTTGCTCTGCCCAAAGGCGTTGCTTAAATTGCCGCCCTGAAGATGCTGCGGGTTCGAACCGCCGATGTTCGTTTCCAGCCAATAGTGGGAGTCAAGCGCCTTCTTGCCCTTGCCTACCCCCAGGTGTTTCATCGCATCACGGGCCATCGCCCAGCGCAGCTTCGCCGCCACGGAGGCGATGATCTCGCTCTGTTTCAGAGCCTTGTTCCCCCGCTTGGGCGGTCCTTTGAACTCAAGGTTCAGTCCCAGTGAGTTTGCCTTT
>MVQR01000349.1 GCA_002067815.1 Syntrophus sp. PtaB.Bin001
TATGAAAATTTACAACAATATCATTTATAACTGCCGGCGACTCTCTCCCGGAAAAGAGGCCGTCGTCGTCGGCCCCTACATTACCACCGGATCATACGGTTCCGGGCGGGATCTTGAATTTGATTACAACATCATCCATCAGGGAAAGGCCGGCTCCTCCCATTGCATGCTGAGCAGGACGAATTATACGTACGGAGAGTTCGTTGCCTCTACAGGCGCCCAGAGTCACATTTCCGGACATGTGGACCCTCTGCTGAATCCCGGCTATCAGCTTACTTCATCTTCTCCGGGAATCAACGCAGCCCTTCCCTTGTCAATTTATTTCACCACTGACAATGCGGGAACCCCCAGACCTCAGGGTTCGGGATGGGACATCGGGGCCTTTGAATACACCGATGAAAATCAGCGGCCATAGACTGCCAGGAGATAAAATACAAGAATGGAACCTTTGTATCTTTCACTTTATCGGCAAGGGAAACTGTCGGAGCGGATCGACGGGGCGCTCGCCCTGATTTCTCCCGCCTGCCGACTTTGCCCGCGCAACTGCCGCATCGATCGCCTGGCCGGAAAGACGGGAGTTTGCAAAACGGGTGCGAAGGCCGTTGTCGCCAGTTACTCCCCCCATTTCGGGGAGGAAGCGCCGCTCGTAGGAACGCACGGTTCCGGAACGATCTTTTTCAGTTCCTGCAACCTCCTGTGCTCCTTCTGCCAGAATTTCGACATCAGCCACCAGTTGGTCGGAAAAACGGTCGAGCCGGAAGAACTGGCCGCCGTGATGATCCATCTCCAAGAGCTGGACTGCCATAACATCAACTTCGTAACGCCGACCCATGTGGTTCCGCAGATCCTGCAGGCCTTGCCTTCCGCCATCGAACAGGGACTGGATATCCCACTGGTTTACAACTGCGGGGGATATGAAAGTGTAGAAGCGCTGAAACTGCTGGAAGGGATTTTCGATATTTACATGCCGGATTTCAAGTTCTGGGACGATTCCTGGGCGGAGCGATTCTGTCGCGTCCGGGATTACCGGAAACAGGCGACGCAGGCCCTGCGGGAGATGCACCGCCAGGTCGGCGATCTCCAAATTGACGATGCGGGGCTTGCCGTCCGTGGGCTCTTGGTTCGACACCTGGTCATGCCCGAGAATATCGCCGGTACCAGCGAGGTAATGAATTTCCTGGCCCGGGAGATTTCCCCAAATACCTATGTCAATGTTATGGGACAGTATCGGCCCTGCGGATTGGCCCATCAGGATGAAAAAATCAACCGGCGGATTACGGCGGCGGAATTGGCCGCCGCGATAAAAGCCGCGCTTCAAGCCGGGCTTTATCGTCTCGATGAATAGAACCGTCGGAGAGATTTCCTTTATCTGGGTTTTTGATAATAGCGCATCGCTTCCGGGATCAGGGCTTCGATGTTGGCGACCCGGGTTGCCGGCGCCGGATGGGTGGACAAAAACTCGAGCGTGCGTCCACTGCTCTGCGAGTTCATCCGCTGCCAGAGACCTACGGCTGCCCTCGGGTCATAGCCCGCCTTGGCCATGAGAACCAGACCGATCCGGTCCGCTTCGTTTTCGTGCAGGCGGCTGTAAGGCAGCATGTAGCCCACGTTGGCACCGACTCCGTAAAGCTGGAGAAAAAGTTCCTGTGTTGCCGCCGCCTGTGTGGACAGGGCCGCCGACAAGCCGATGCCCCCGAGCTGCACGAGAAGGGCCTGACTCATCCGTTCGTTTCCGTGTTTGGCAATGGCATGGGCTACTTCATGCCCCACAACAACGGCCAAGCCGGTCTCATCCTTGGCAATTGGCAGTATCCCCGTATAAACGGCCACTTTGCCGCCGGGCATACACCAGGCATTCACCACCTTGTCGTCTTCGATCAAATTGAATTCCCACTTGTAGAGCGCCACATCGGCTCCCGCGCCGGACTCCTTCAAAAAGGACTCCGCAGCCATGGCGATTCTTCCGCCGACCCGCCTGACCATCTGCACCTTTTCCTGATTATTGGAAAGCTTCGATTTTTTGAGAACTTCGGAATACTGCTGATAACTCATGGTAACGATCTGGGAATCGGGAACCAGGCTCAGGCCGCTTCGCCCGGTAAGGGGTACCGTCGTACAGGAAGCCAGCAGAAAGATCAGAAAAATAGCGGCAATTACAGCAAGATGTAAGCAACTTTGCAGGGTTAAGTGTAAGACAGGTTTTACGTCTCTCAAATGGATTTCGCCGTTCATACCGCCACCTCCAATTTCAACAAGACGTTATAATCGGAATCCAGGACACACTGACCTGTCATCCTCTTGATTTAAAGAGTGTCATCTGCTGGGACTTCTGCTTGTTAAGCATTATTCCAGCAACAGTGCTGCCTTGTCAAGGAACACTTCCCTAACCCGACTTTTCATCATTTTGAAGTTAAATTGGAGATAAAGCGTTCAGGACAGGATTTTCCGCAGACCGGCAAAGGCGAAAAAACAGGCAAAACCAACTAGGAAAACGGCGCAACAGCCGAGCACATTACGATAGAGGCGGTTACTGAGAAAAGAGCGGCCTTTGGCCACGGTGGCCGAAACAAGGCCGTAAAAGGCCATATCTCCTAGAATGTGCCCGACGAAGAAAGCCGCGATGCCGAGGATGCCGGAGGTCCTGCATTGGGCGATATATCCCAGACCGATGGTGGCCCACCAGATATACCAATAGGGATTGGCCAGACTCAGCAGGACGCCGTAAAACATCAATTGCCCCTGTTTTTTCCCCGCGTCCTGCCATTCCAGCCGCAGGTTCGGCAGCGACCGGAAGATGCCGTAGGCCATCCAGAGCAGGATGACGGAACCGGCCAGGGAAATTCCCACAAAGACCTCGTCCTTCAAAAGAAGAGGGGCCAAGCCGACCATCAAGGCGACAAGCAGCGCCAATTCCAGCACTCCGTGACCGGCGACCAG
The DNA here is from genome assembly GCA_002067815.1 of Syntrophus sp. PtaB.Bin001. Classification (GTDB taxonomy): domain Bacteria; phylum Desulfobacterota; class Syntrophia; order Syntrophales; family Syntrophaceae; genus Syntrophus. The sequence continues at coordinate 2,938 of MVQR01000349.1, forward strand.
CAACGGGCCGGTCCAGACTCCGCGACGGGAGCTTTCACTGATCGTGGCCGTCAGCATCGGCCCCGGCATCATGGCCCCGGAA
>MVQR01000350.1 GCA_002067815.1 Syntrophus sp. PtaB.Bin001
GTGGGACAGGAAGAAGGTTCCGCACCGACAATCTCCACCTTTTTCCCTTCGATTTTATCCTTGACGAAGGGCAGGGAGATACCGCCGAAATTGCTCCCGCCGCCGCAGCAGCCCATGACCACATCGGGATAAACGCCGATTTTTTCCAGCTGCTTCTGGGCTTCCAGCCCGATGATGGTCTGATAAAGGAGAACGTGATTAAGCACGCTGCCCAAGGCATAGCGGGTGTTTTCCGAGGTAACGGCATCTTCGATCGCCTCGCTGATGGCGATTCCCAGGCTCCCGGGCGTATCGGGGTGCTCGCCACGGATTTGTCTTCCTATATTTGTCATTTCACTGGGACTGGATATACATTCCGCACCCCAGGTATTCATTAGCATCCGCCGGTAGGGCTTTTGCTCGAAGCTCACTTTAACCATATACACGCGGCATTCCAGGCCGAACATCTTGGAAGCCATACTAAGAGCGCTCCCCCATTGCCCTGCCCCCGTTTCAGTCGTTAACCGTTTGATGCCGAACTTTTTATTATAGTAAGCCATCGGAACGGCGGCATTAGGCTTGTGGGACCCGGCCGGGCTCACACCTTCATTCTTATAATAGATCTTCACGGGTGCATCGAGCAATTTCTCGAAATTCCTCGCCCGGTAAAGGGGCGAAGGCCGCCAGATCAGGTACTTTTCCAACACTTCCTCGGGGATGTCAATCCAGCGTTGCGTACTGACTTCATGTTCAATAATATTCATGGGGAAAATCGGAGCCAGATCATCCGGGCCGACCGGCTGGTGCGTTGCCGGATGAAGCGGCGGACGGAGCGGTTCGGGCAGGTCTGCCAGGATGTTATACCATTGTCGGGGGATTTCCCGGTCTTCCAATACGACCTTTAATGGATCCATACGTTATTCTCCTTTTTATTTGTTTATCAAATTTATATATTGCTTTGCTGCGATTGCTCCAAAAAATAAAAAAGCCATGAGGTTTCCCATGGCTTTCCGTTTTATGTCAGAGACATGGGAAGGTTTTGTCACCCACATCTCAAAGAATTCTTCATCTGTCATCGTGGGCAGGGGTATGTTGCCACCACCACTGCCAGCTTACTTTATGATATACAAAATACGTCGTCATTCTAATAACCTGACTCCCGCCGAAATTAGCCTTCCGCTATCACAAGCCGTCGAATAAAGTCAAGGGCATATTTGAACCTTTATTCCAGTTCCAGATCAAAGATGATAGTCAGACGTCAAGGCAGAGGCGACGCAGGCATACATAGATGTATGTCGAGGAACCGATAAGGTCGCCAACGTAGACAGCGCTTTGATATGGAATTGGAATTACATATCCAGATCGGCCAGGATCCCTTTGTCCCGGCGGTACCATAGATTGGGCATAATCCGGTAAAAAAACCGGGATACAGGCCCGATATATTCCTTTTCCCTCCGGTCGAGCTGGCAGGACTGAATCAACAATTCCTTCATGTTTTCCTTGCTTCCGCCGCCATTGAAAATCTGGTACGCACAGTGGAAAAGAGGACTGTACATATTCTTCTTTTCCAGATAGCGATGTACGTTTTTGATGGTGTTGGGACCTTCCGGCGTCCCGTCAATCCGTGCGAGAACCTTCAGGTTGGTTTCAATGGTATTTCCCTGGTACAGCTCGTAGAAGAATTTGCCGTAACGATAGTTTTTACTGGCATCGGACGAGAGGGTCACGTACATATCCCCCACACCGGCCTGACTGTAAAAGGCCTGGAAACTGCCGCCCAGCAGCTTCGACAGGGACCGGATTTCCACGCCGGAACGGGCGAAGATGGTTCCGGGAAAGGAATCTCCCAAATCCAAGGAATCGGCTACTCCCTTGATGTTCGCCACGATATTTTTCAAAGAGCCGCAGGCTTCGACACCAACGATGTCGAAGTTGTAATAGGAATTTAACTCTCTGCGGTTGAATTTGAACAGCTCTTCGCGGATAAAGCGGCAGAGGCGATTCTTCCCGGCTATCGTAACGCAGACGGGATGTCCCAGGGCGATGTCCACATCAAAGAACGGGCCGCCGATGCAGACGACCTGATATTTATGTTTCAAACGGATGAGCGAGTTGTTGATCAACTGGGAAGGCGTGATCAGTTCCTTGGTCAGCTCGTCGGATGTCAATCCCTTGATAGGGGATATCAGGCAGGTGTTGCCCGCTTTTTTTTCGATCAATGGCTCCAGATAGTTCAGAAGTTCGGGAAGCCGGTTCATGGTCACCGAAAGCAGGATAAAATCGTGATCATCCACGATCCTTTCCAGATCGTTGGTAGCCACGACATGGGAGGACAGCCGCGGCACCTGGTCCATCCCCCCCACGCGCCGGGCAAGGTCTTCGGTCAAGTGTTTCGGATTGACATGGTCTCTATTTATTGCCCGGCAAACGTCCGCGTCATGATAATAAATGGCAACCTTTTTGTTGTCGCGGCCGAACTTGTAAGCGAAAGACGTCCCCAGCCGCCCCGGCCCGATAATGGCGATCCGGCTTGCGTCCAAATTAAAATTCATCATGAAATTATTACCACCTGTTGCCAATCCCACTATTCAAAATTCATATCAAGGCGAAATCCCAACGGGCGACCTTTTCGGCTCTCGGAACTATGCTCCGGAACGCCTGCATAGTCTCCATCCCGTCGCCTTGACATCAATCATCTTTGATCCGGAAGCGGAATTGCTCTATATCAACATCTTCCATTAGGGTCTCAGAAGTATCCTCTTCTCTTTTCGGGGTTTCCTATACGTAATATTCTTCTTTAATGCAACATAGATATGACGATGGCAGTCGGGTAAAATTTAAAGTGACCTGTCGGTTTCCGAGTATTGAAGAGGAAGAATCCGTCGATCCCGCAAGCGGACATACCCTTCATGAGTAATCCTGAGGTGAGGGATAGCCGCCGTCGTCAGAGTATCAAGTGTCAATACCGGCTTTTCCCACTTGACGCCGGCATTTTTTAAAGCCTCGTCCAGTCTTTTCATCTGCCCG
>MVQR01000351.1 GCA_002067815.1 Syntrophus sp. PtaB.Bin001
TGGTGGACCGGCGCTTTACGCCGCCTCCCGGTGGCGGAACGGAACGATGGAACGCAATTGTCGATCTGCTGCACGATTGCCAGGCGGTCCTGGTCAGCGGTGTCGGCAGGACTCCCCAAGCCGTGCTGGAAGAGGCAGACTTACGAGTCATTGTTATGGAGGGTCTTGTAGAGGAAGGGGTGGATGCGGTCCTTGAAGGAAGGGAAATCCCCAGGATGCTGCTGCGCGAACCCGGTTCCTGCGGGATGGGACTGGGCTGCAGCGGGACTGGAATGGGCTGCGGCTGAATCGTGAAATTTTTAATTTAAGGAGGGTGAAATGCAAAAACCTAAACACCACATTTTTATCTGCGGCAGCTACCGGACGGGGGGAGATTCCCAGGGGGTGTGCAGTAAAAAGGATTCTCTGCAGCTGCTCCAGTATATGGAAAGGGAGCTTTCCGACCGCGGCCTGGCCGATGTGCTCGTATCGAGCACAGGATGCCTGAAGGTCTGCGACCGGGGACCGGCCATGGTGATCTACCCGGAAAACTGGTGGTACGGCCGCATTGAAAGCGAAGCGGACATAGACAACATAATCGATTCCCTGGAAGAAGGCAAACCAGCCGATGCGTATCTGCTTGCCTGACCTATCAAAATAGTGACTGGAAGGTGATAAAATTATGAATCGTGTCTTATGCACATGCATCGTTTGCTTATGCTTGTTTTTTTTCAATTTTCCGGGGGTTTCCCTCGGCCGGGAACTTTTTGTCTTCGCCGGTGCGGCCAGTAAACCCCCGACGGAAGAGGCTGCAAAAGCCTTCGAAAAGAAAACTGGCGTTAAGGTCTATCTTAATTTCGGCGGGTCCGGATTTGTCCTTTCCCAGATGACGCTTGCGAAAAGGGGCGACATCTACTTCCCTGGCTCTTCTGACTATATGGAAATCGCTAAAAAGAAAGACCTTGTCATTCCGGAGACAGAAAAGAGAGTGGTCTACCTCGTTCCAGCGATCAATGTTCAGAAGGGAAACCCTAAGGGGGTGAAGTCTCTGAGCGACCTGACAAAACCGGGCATGCGCGTTGCCATAGCCAACCCTGAGGGAGTCTGCGTGGGGCTCTATGCCGTGGAGATCATCGAAAAGAACCTTATGCCTGATGAAAAGACCGCCTTCAGAAAGAATCTCGTCAACTATACGGAAAGCTGCGAAAAGACGGCAACAGCCATTTCCCTAAAGGCGGTGGACGCCGTCATCGGCTGGCGCGTTTTTTCATACTGGGACCCCGAACGCATCCAGACGATACCGCTGAGAAAAGAGCAGATTCCCCGGGTGGGCTATATACCGATTGCGATTTCAAGGTTCACTGCCGACCGTGCCCTTGCGCAGAGCTTCATCGATTTCATTCTCTCCGATGAGGGACGCGCCATCTTCAAAAAATACCATTATTTCATGAGACCGGATGAGGCGTTTGCCTGGGTTGGGGAGAAGAAGCCGGTTGGTGGAAACTATAAAGTTCCGGCGGGATGGATTGCGAAATGATGTTCAAGCGCCTAGCCATCACCTTTAGCATACTGATATTCCTACTTTATGCCGGTCTCATACTTGCCCTTTTCTACTTCTATAACGGAGCCCTTTTACTTGAGACGCTATGCTCGAAACGAACGCTCTTCTCTCTCAGATTGAGCATTATCGCTGCTACGGCCGCGACGGCCATCTCGGTCTTCTTCGCGATCCCCGCAGCCTATGCCCTTTCCAGGTACAGATACTTTGGCAGGCAGGTGATTGATACGATGCTTGAGCTTCCCATGATCGTTTCCCCTGTCGCGCTGGGGGCCATTATTCTCATCTTCTTCAATACCCCGGCTGGCAGCTTCGTTCAGCAAAGCGTTGTTCAGGTTGTGTTTACCGTTTATGGAATACTCCTTGCCCAGTTCATCACTACTGTGGGAATCGCCACACGTCTTATCAAGGCAGCCATGGATGAGATACCGGTCCGATATGAAGATGCGGCAAAGACCCTCGGTGCTTCTCCTGTAAAGGCTTTCCTTAGCGTTACCCTGCCCTTGAGCAGGCAGGCCGTTATTGCTTCGAGCATTCTCACGTGGGCCAAGGCCCTGGGAGAGTTCGGCGCTACCATCACGGTTGCCGGATCAATGGCCTTGAAGACAGAGACCCTTCCGGTTGCCATCTTTATGAGGCTGGCGAACGCCGACATTGAAGGGACGGCGGTTCTCGTATTGATCCTCATTGGTATCGGTCTCGGTCTGCTTTACGGAGTGCGGATGTTTGCACAAAGACAGTCGTATGTTTAATCGGATGTAAAACTTGTCAGACAGAGAAATAGACATGCCGCGAATTGAGCTGAAAAACATCTCCAACCATATCCTGAGCGACCTGAGTCTGACCGTTGAAGACAAGGAGTTGGTGGCCCTAGTCGGAACCAATGGTGCGGGAAAGTCGACGGTCCTCAACGTGATTTCCGGGTTGATCGGTTACCGAGGCGAGGTCTGTTTCGACGGAAAGAAAATAGACGACGTACCTACTCATCGACGCGGGGTCGGATATCTCTTCCAGGACCTGGCGCTCTTTCCTCACCTCACGGTGGCGGACAACATCGCTTACGGCTTGAAGATGCATGGGTACGACAGCTCCGTCATCGCCAAGAGAGTTAACGAGTTGTCCAGGGCGCTCCACTTAGAGAGCCTTAAGGAAAGGCGCCCGCAGAACCTGAGCGGCGGCGAGCAACAAAGGGTTGCCATTGCCAGATCCGTTGCGGCATTCCAGAAGGTGCTCCTTCTCGACGAACCGACGGCAAGCCTCGACTCCCAGACCGCGAAGTATCTGCTGGCCGAACTGAGGGGCCTGTTGAAAAGCTTGGAGATCACCGCCGTTCTTGTCATCCATGATCTGCTTGGCGCGGAGGAAGTTGCGGACCGGATCGCCATTCTCCATAAGGGCCGGATAGAACAGGCGGCGACGCCCGAGACCATTTTCTTCGATCCCGGCACC
>MVQR01000352.1 GCA_002067815.1 Syntrophus sp. PtaB.Bin001
TCCTTGAGCAAGCGCTTCGTTTGTTGATTTATTTAAATCAACACGGTCCGCCTTGAGAACCCCTTCGGAAAAATTTATAATTACATTTCCTTGAGCATGATATGTATCTGTGTCTTTAATATAATCCAACGTATCAGCTTCAATATTCACGGGGCCACTAATCTTTCGAGTCTCGGCCAGAAGTTCATCATTGCAAAGCAAGGAAAAACAGAAGATAAGCAGAACAAGCAAAAGCAAACATCTATTTTGGCACTCATGATAAAGAACTGTTTTTATTTTCCTTAAACCAATAGAGAGACACTTGATACGCAGCATTATCACTTTTCTAGCTCCGCAACCTTATTTTAACATTGATGTTGATCAATTATTATTCGCGATTGTTCAAAGATACTCCCTCTGCATATATTTTCTTAATTTCACCAACCAGATACAATGAACCGGTAGCACAAATCAAATCTTTATTACCCGCAAGAGAAAGTGCGCGTTTTAATGCCTCTCGGCAATTTTCTATTGCTTCTGAAAAATGACCATATTCTTGGGCCATCTTCATCAATAGATCCACATCGACAGCACGTTCTGTCTTTGGTCTTGTAAAAATTATATGCTGGAAAAATGGCAGTAATTTTTTCAGCATAAGTCTATAGTTCTTATCTTGCAGAACGCCAAAGATCAGAATATTGCGGGTTAATGAATTCCGTTGTCTAAGCTCATCGCAAAGCACAGCAACGGCAGATAGATTATGAGCGCCATCCACAATTACCGTAGGCATCTTTTGAAGGATTTCCAATCGTCCTTCCCAGGTGGCACTTGCAACACCTGTTATCATAGCCTCCTCAGTCACTTTGATACCCTTTGCTGTTATTAGTTCGGCTGCAGCAAGGGCAAGAGCGGCATTTTTAACCTGATGAACTCCGGATAGAGAGCTATAGAGATTGGCAATTTTGAGTCCCGGTCCCTGATAAGAAAATTGCCCGTTCCCCTTCAATCTGACATGAATATCCTTACCAAGCCGGAGTAAATTCGCTCTTTTCCTTCGGCAAGTATCATCCAGTATCTTTATAATATCTTTTTGACTTACTGCTGTAATGCAGATATTATTTTCTTTAATAATTGCGGCTTTTTCGCAAGCAATATGCTTCAAATGACGACCAAGATATTCCTCATGGTCTCTGTGAATATTCGATATAACAGATAGTATCGGTTTTACAACGTTTGTTGCATCAAGGCGCCCCCCCATACCCACTTCCAGTACCGCAATATCAACTTTTTCCTGATAAAAATAGAGAAACGCTGAAGCAGTTAAATATTCGAAATATGTTAAAGAGTCTTTAACATGACTGCTTATGAATCCTACACATTCGCGCATCCTTTCTTCTGAAATCAAGGAATCATTAATCCTGATTCGTTCAAGAATACTAATTAAATGAGGCGAAGTATACAGCCCAACTTTGTATCCACTTTTCCTGATGATGGAAGAAAGAAAAGCTGCGATAGAGCCCTTTCCATTGGTTCCACCAATCAAAACCGTGGGATACATAAATTGCGGGTTACCTATTTTTTTCAAAAGCTTTTTTATAGGCCCCAATCCAAGATTAATTTTGTTACAGTTCAAATCCGATAGAATTGGAAGACCATTTTGTTTATCCATTAGCCGGTTAAGGTTTTCCTATACGAAAGCTATTATTGACACATTTAATTTTAAATATGATAATTATAAAAACTGCTAATGCTGATTGCTAACTTTACACAAAAAAGCCATGGATTTCATTTTTAACTTAGAATCAATCCATGGCTCATATTCTCTTGCCAGCATTATGTGATTATTCGGGAATCACTTTAAAAACCTCATCCCCAGGGCGAACACGGCCCGCTACTTTTATACCAACAAAGTCTCCCTCAGTTGCTTTTTCAACCTTGGCGTTATTTACCTCAATCGATTGTATAGTATCGGTAAAATCTGTAGTATGACCCACAAGTTTTATTGTATCTCCGATATTGAGTTCACCCTGCGTTATCTTTACTGCTGCAACACTTGGTTTTGAAAAAAACTTAATCACTTCACCAACTTTTTCTTCTACCATAACGATTTCCCCCTCGCCGTTACATTTTAAAGGTAAGCAATTATTTTTAAAACCCAGGTAGTCTACGCAGTGACAATGTTCCTTTCTGTCGTTTATCTCCTAACGAACACATTCAATAATTGAAACTGGGGCATTATCTCCTTCGCGATAGCCGACTTTTAAAATGCGAGTATACCCACCGGAACGATCACGATACCGTTCAGATAGCTCAGTGAATAATTTGGTCACAACTTCACGATCCCGCACCACTGCAAGCGCTTGTCTTCTTGCATGGATATCGCCCCTTTTTCCCAAAGTAATCATTTTTTCAGCAATTTTCCTTAATTCCTTTGCTCTTGAATCTGTTGTTTTTATTGATTCATATCTTAAAAGTGACGTAACCATATTTCGCAACATGGCGTTTCTGTGGCTAGATGTTCTTCCCAATTTTCTTCCTGTTTTACCATGACGCATAGTTTAAGCCCTTTCCAAGCAGCGTTTAGCCTTCTTCCTGGATTTCGCCTATTTCATCCTTCATTTCCTTATTCCAAGGCGTAAACTCAAGCTTCATACCGAAGGTCAAACCGTACTCTGCAAGTATTTCTTTTATTTCACTTAACGATTTCCTGCCAAAATTTTTTGTCTTCAACATTTCAGCTTCACTTCTCTGGACAAGTTCACCTATTAAGTTAATGCCGGCATTTTTAAGACAGTTGGCTGATCTCACAGACAGCTCCAAGTCCTCAACATGCCTTAGGAGGATATCGTTCAAGTTCTCTTTTTCACTTATAATTTCACCTTCTTCTTCCTCGTCCATGTCTTCACTGCCAACAACAGTATGCAAACTAGCAAAAACTTGCAGCTGTTTCTTTAGAATTTTAGCTGCAAACGCAACTGCGTCTTCTGGCAGCACATTGCC
>MVQR01000353.1 GCA_002067815.1 Syntrophus sp. PtaB.Bin001
GTAGGTAAAGTGTCCATCGAGATAAGTCTTGGCCATCCGCTGTTCACTTTCGACTCCCTGAGGTGTGGCTGTTGCATCTTGTTTTCGTGCTGAATAATCAGCCTCATTGGCTGACGCTACCGGCTCGGAAGAATTCGTTGCCGGAATGACTGTTTCGGAAGGCAAAGTTGTCGTCTGTGGCGCCGGAGTGGGCTTTATCTCCGGTTGTACAGGAAGAGTGCGCGACAGGTCCTTCGTCCTGACTTGTCGCCGGGGCGGCTCTCTGATGGGCGAAGAATCGGTTTTGGTAGGAATTGACGCTCCCATATTCAATGTGAGCAGGACAGGCTGAGCGACATTCTCTTGCATCGACCAGGACAGGACGCAAGCGATTGCGGCAACCACCGTCCCATGAATGACGATTGACAGAAGACTTCCGATACCCAGCAGCATCCCTTCTTGCCTCCCCACTGTCGGGAGGTTTGTCAGATCACTGATTTTGATGTCTATCGCTTTCATGATTTATAGAGCCTTAGGGTCATGGTCCGTATCGGATTTCAAAGAGGGACAAGGTGTTCGATTGCAGCTATTTCAGACGTTAAAAGAATTTTTTGGGATTCTTTTCCCACCAGATGACGCAGGTTCTGGTTTCTATAAAGAATGTAAAGCCGCCCTTATCGTTTTTGGTTAAATAACGATCCAGGTTGCTTCTAAAAATATCCGTTTTGTCTTCGTCAACCTTTCCCAGCGTGACGATATCCTCATAAGCCTCTTCTTTGGTGGCGTAGTCTTTGACGAAGCCGTCTTCGACGACTTTGACGTTGGGTTCATAGCCCAAGTCGTACGCAATGTTATAAAGGATGTTGTAATTGAGCCTTCTGTCCATGCCATATGCGGTAAAGGGAGGTCTTTTCCCATTTTCAGCTGCTGTGCCCTTGAAGATGTTGGAAAGAAGGTGAGGTATGGTGGGAGCATTCGCAAAGGAGACAATCGCCGTCAGCCGGTCGGCTAAACTGGAAAGTTTTTTCAAATCATGCAGGCCCACGGAACGCGAACAGATTGCGACATCGTGCTTTTCGATATTTTCACCTGGGACTGCATCCTTAAAATCCAGCTTCTTCGTTGTGAGATTGGTCAATCCCGCTGCATCGGCATTCATTCTGCAGTACTTCAGCACTTCTTCCGACACATCAAGCGAAGTGACACTTTTAACTCGCTGTGCCAGAGGAACGGATAATCGCCCGGGACCGCAGCCAACATCAAGCAGGGTGTCATCAGGCAGAAGAGGAAGGGCATTGACCTGATTGAGTGTGTGGAGCTTTTCCATTGAGGCCACTTTATTGTAAAAAACAGCAAAGTTCCTTTCCCACCCGGCATCTTTGTCTGGTGGATGCTTCATCGGCGGCCTAGTGATTGCCTGAAGTTCTTCCCAATTGATTAATGGTTGCATTTGAGAGACTCCTTTCTGGTTTTGATATTTAATGAGGATTAGAAATGTCTGACAGTCATGGCGATCCTGCTGCTCCCACCCTGTCCGAACGCGATTGTAGTATTGATTACCCGAGTCTGCTCTTCATCTCGGTCTGCATTATTCGTAGCAGATGATTTTTTATTTTTGATTCATGACCGATGGATTTCGAATTAAACCTTGAAAGGATGAATCTCAATCTGCTATGTGCAATGTGGCATATGCCATATGATTCATACTTGTCAAGTCAAATCTGACATAATTTTTCCCAAGATCAGGATTATATTTTAAATTGCTTGTACAAATAGTTGACGAAAGCGGGCTTTTCAGAAATGAAAGATACTGTAAAGAGAGGACAAATCCCTATGAGTTTGGGATAAGGAATTGTTTTATGTGAGGATGAATACTAAAAAATCGTTGACTTCGGGCCAACTTATTTAATAGCAACATCAAAAGTTCATTTTATATGGAGAATCATCATGAAGGCTGCGTCAATCGGTTTGGAAGAGGCCTTACAATTGACCCTGAAAGGCATAACACCGCTGTCTGTTGAAAATGTTTCTCTTGTTGAAAGCGTCGATCGTGTAGCGGCATCAGATGTATACGCCCTGATTGATTCCCCCTCCATGGATTCCTCACGAAAAGACGGCTATGCAGTTTTATCCCGTGAGATTGATGGTGCAAGTGTCGAAAATCCGGTCAAGTTGCGTCTTGTGGGTTCCATTGCTGCAGGAGCAGCGATCGACATCCAGGTCACCCCAGGTACGGCCGTAAGGGTGTTGACAGGGGCTCGTATCCCTACAGGAGCTGACGCCGTGGTGGCGGATGAATATGTTAAAAAAGAGCAGTGTGATGTGCTGATACAATCATTTGCTGAGCCAAAGAACATCTTAGTGCGTGGCGGCGATGTGGCCGCAGGAAAATGTATTCTCCAGAAAGGCCAAAAAATATCGCCGGTGACGGCAGGCCTACTTGCCGCAGCAGGACATAGTAAAGTTTCTGCATTTAGAACTCCTGTTGTCGGAATTATCGGGACAGGCGACGAGATCGTCGAACCGGGGCAACCACTCATGGAAGGTAAGCTCTATGCCAGTAATATTGTGACTCTGGCCGGATGGTGTAATAAATATAAAATGAAGAGCAGTATGGCAATTGTAAAAGATGATTATGCCGCTCTCACTAATACCCTAAAAAACTTAGCCGACAAAACGGATGTATTGATTACAAGCGGAGGGGCATGGACGGGAGATCATGACATCGTCACTTTGGTTCTGAAAAATCTTGGTTGGGAAAAGGTATTTCATCGAATTCGTTTAGGGCCGGGCAAGGCGGTTGGTTTTGGAATGTTGGGTAAAAAACCCGTATTTGTTTTGGCTGGTGGGCCGCCTTCCAACCTCATGGGTTTTCTGCAAATTGCCTTGCCCGGTCTTCTTGCTCTTTCAGGCAACAAAGAACGGGGCCTGCCAAAGATTAAAGCAAGGCTTGCTTCTGAAATAAGGGGAAGCAGTATCGATTGGACGGATTTTTTC
>MVQR01000354.1 GCA_002067815.1 Syntrophus sp. PtaB.Bin001
CGAAAACAAGAACGATGAGCGGTATGACCTCTGGCACGCGTCGTTTGCCGCCAGTTTGGAGATTTTCAAACAGCTTAAACTTGTCGGCGATATCGGCATGGAGAAGAATGCGGACCGCTGTTCCAGTATCGATCCGGCCTATATCCTTGGCGGCTTAATTTATTCACCATTGGAGAATTTAGATATTGGTCTCGGGATCAAAGGCGGTTTAACGAGTACCGAAGCGGACCTTTCCGTCCGTGGCGGCATCACGTGGAGGTTTTAAAAATGCATATTCCTGACGGATACTTAAGCCCCCAGACATATGTACCCCTTTGGGGCGTATCATTGGCCTTCTGGTCCGTCGCCCAGAAAAAGGTGAAGAAAGAGGTATCGGCAAAACAGGTCCCTTATCTTGCAATGGCAGCAGCCTTTTCCTTTCTCATCATGATGTTTAACGTCCCTATCCCTGGGGGAACGACCGGCCATGCCGTGGGAGCCGGCATTATCGCTCTCTTTCTTGGCCCCTGGACGGCGGTAATAGCCGTTTCCGTCGTCCTTATCATTCAGGCCGTCGTATTCGGAGATGGAGGAATCACCGCCATCGGTGCAAACTGCTTCAATATGGCCGTCGTCATGCCCTTTGTTTCTTATGGAATGTTTAAGCTAATTCAGGGTAAAACAGAATCAGGAGTGCGCACATCCGTGGCCGCCTTTCTTTCCGGTTATGTGGGGCTTTCCGTGGCCGCGATTGTAACAGCTGTGGAATTCGGCATTCAGCCGCTCCTAGCCCACAGCCCCGATGGCAGTCCCCTTTATGCGCCATATCCCTTGTCTGTTGCGGTTCCGGCAATGGCTGTCGAGCATTTGGTTTTATTCGGTATTGTCGAAGGTGTTGTCACGGTGCTGTTATTCAAATATTTTTTGAAAAACGAACCGGCTCAGATTTACGCCCTGCGCGAGAAGGGAGACTGACATGGAAAAGACACGTAATAGACTCTGGATCGCCCTGTTTGTTCTTGCCTTTCTTTCTCCTGTTGGTATCATCCTTCCCGAAAAGTTCAAGGCCGGTGATGCGTGGGGAGAGTGGGGCACCGATACGCTTAAACAGCTTTTAGGTTATGTTCCCACCGGTCTGGAGAAATATGCGGAGATCTGGCGAGCGCCCATCCCGGACTACAATTTCTGGGGAGAAGGAGCCGCTATGAGTCAACAAATAATCGCCTACATTGTTTCCGGCCTTCTGGGCATACTGATGACGGCTTCCGTTGTTTATATCCTTTCCAAGGTTATTTTCCGGCGTGAAAGATAATATCCCGTCTTTTTTAATGAGCCCGACACCCCGGCATTCCGCAAAGTCTGCCGGGGGGGCATCAATGGGGTCTCTCCTCGATAAAAGCATTTCACGCTTGGCTGATCTTATCAAAACCACTTGTATTCAGTGGGATACGGCTCGTCGAGACGGTTTCTTCCAGAAGTTGGATGCGCGACTGAAGGTATTTTTTCTCCTTTTTTTTGTCGTAATCGTAAGTATAAAAACAAGTCCTCTTCCGGAAGCGGGGATCGCGCTGTTTGTACTCTTGCTTGCCGGACTCTCAAAGCTCAATTTAAAGTCTTTTTATGGCCGTGTTTTGTTCCTGAGTTTTGTCTTCGGATTTCTTGTAGCTTTGCCTTCCTGCCTGAATTTGGTTTCTCCGGGTGAATTGATCCTCACTCTCGTTACTTTTCCCCAAAATACATGTTTCCGGGGATGGTGCGTTCCTGATAGTGTCGGCATCACAAGACAGGGAATGGAAGGCGTTTTGATGCTTACTTTAAGGGTCTTCAATTCTCTTTCTATTTCTTTTCTGGTAATTTATACGACGCCTTTTTCTGAAATAATCAGGGCGCTGAAAAGCCTGAAAGTCCCCGATACATTTCTATTGATTATTTCCCTTGCGTATCAATACATATTTATCTTTACTAAAACAATGGAGGATATTCACCTTGCCAAGAAAAGCAAGGTCGTTGAAGGAGACTCAGCCGAAACAAGAGACTGGATAGCCGGAAGAATGGCATTTCTTCTCCGTAAAACAAAAATACGATGCGAAGAGGTCTATAATGCAATGCTAGCCAAGGGATTTTCCGGAGAGATAACCCTTTATCCTCCGCAAGAATTAATGAGAAAAGATATGGCCTGGGCTTCTGTCTTGATTATTTGCGGTGTCATATTCCTTATTCTTTAGGATGCTTTCCATGGGAGACATTATAACCGTTGATAATGTAAGCTATCGGTATCATGATACGATACCGGCATTAGTGGATGTGAGCCTGGGCATCGGGGAAGGGGAACGGTTTGCAATAATCGGCGCAAATGGTTGTGGGAAATCTACACTCCTCCGGGTAATGAGTGGTCTCATCTTTCCAAATACGGGAAATGTTTATTTCCGGGGCAGTGAAGTTACTGAAAGATCACTAAAAGATAAGGGCTTTCTACGCTTTTTCCGGGCGGGTGTGGGTTATATTTTTCAGGATTCCGACGTGCAGCTTTTCTGCCCCACCGTCTTTGATGAACTGATATTCGGCCCCCTGCAGCTGGGGATCGACAAAGAAGAGTCAATAGACAGGGCCTGGGGGATAATGAAGATGCTGGGACTTGAAGGGCTGAAGGACAGGCCTTCATATATGTTGTCGGGCGGGGAAAAAAAGCGTGTAGCAATAGGTTCCGTTCTAACCATGAATCCGGAAATACTGCTTCTTGATGAGCCATCAAGCGGTCTTGATCCAAGGACGCAATGTTTCTTAGCGGAGCTTATCTTTAAATTGAGCCAGGCAGGGAAGACCATCCTGATATGCACCCATGACCTGACTCTCGTATATGAATTCCAGCCAAAAGTAGCAATTCTATCAGAAGAACACCGCATCGAAAAGATTGGTTCAACCGACGAAATCCTACAAGATGAGGAACTTCTGCTCAAAGTCAATCTTATTCACGAGCATACGCACTTCCATGGAA
>MVQR01000355.1 GCA_002067815.1 Syntrophus sp. PtaB.Bin001
TTTAACGAAACGGCGGAGGCCTTCTTTGGTTTGTCTGCAAAAGAAATTCTCGGCCGGAGGGCGACGGAAGTCCTGCCGGAAGCTTTGCTGGAAATGCCGGAAACCCTGGACAGAACCACACTGCTTGCAGAAAGGGAGATCGCCTGTTCAATCGGCGAGGGCCGGTCGGCTCCTTTGGAAGTCATTGCGACGAGACTCGAAGACGATGAAGGAATATTTTTCGGCTATGCGATTCTTTTCCGGGATCTGACGGAAGTGCAAAGCCTCAAAAGCGAAGTGGAACGCAACCGGCGGCTGGCGGCCATCGGCAGCCTGGCATCGGGAGTGGCCCACGAAATCCGCAATCCCCTGAGTTCCATCAAGGGTTTCGCCACCTATCTGCGCGAACGGTATAAAGACAATCCGGAGGACTGCCGGATAGCCGACATCATGATTCAGGAAGTGGAGCGCCTGAACCGGGTCATCGGCCAGCTTCTCGAGTTTTCCCGTCCCCTGGTCATGAACAGAAAAGAGACGGCCATCGAGCCGATCCTTCGTCATACCTTGAAAATGATTGAGGGACAGGCCCGGGAAAAAGGAATCGCCATCCGGGCGGAATTTCCCGACGCAATCCCGGAAATTTTTATTGATTCCGATAAAATGACCCAGGTTTTTCTCAACCTCGCCCTCAACGCCTTAAACGCCATGGTAAAGGGGGGAACACTTTCCCTGACGCTGTCCCGCCCCGATTCGCGGACGATCCAGGCGGATATCGCCGACACGGGAACGGGAATCCGCAAAGAGGATCTGACACGGATTTTCGATCCTTATTTTACCACCCGTTCGTCCGGAACCGGCCTGGGTTTGCCCATTGCCCAGCGAATTGTCGAAGCCCACGGCGGGAAGATTTCAGTGGCCAGCCAACCGGGTGAAGGAGCGGTGTTTTCCGTGCGGCTGCCCGTCGGAACGCCCGAAAATGCAAACAAATAGGGAGTTGCCTTTATGAAAAAGAAAAGCGCCATTCTGGTTGTCGATGATGATTTTGCCCATCGAACCATGCTCAAGACCCTGATTTCCGGTTGGGGTTATGAAGTTTCTGAAGCCGACGACGGGGCGGCGGCCATTGAAGCCGTTCGCCGACGCCCTTTTGACCTGATCCTCATGGACATCCGCATGGTCCAGGTCTCCGGAATCGAGGCCATGGAAGAGATCCGGCAGATCAACCCGGCCATCCCGATCATCCTCATGACGGCCTACGCCTCCGTGGAGACGGCCGTGGAGGCCCTCAAGAAGGGGGCTTACGACTACCTGACCAAACCCCTTGATTTCGATGAACTGCGGCTGGTTCTGGAAAGGGGGCTGGAGCATACGCATCTGAAAGAGGAAAACCTCGCACTGAAAGAGCGCCTGGGGATCCGCTTCGACCGGCGCAATCTCATCGGCCGCAGCGAGGCGATGACCAAACTCCTTGACCTGGTCGCCCAGGTGGCCCCATCGGAGGCAACGGTTCTTATCAGCGGCGAATCGGGAACGGGCAAGGAGATCATCGCCGCCGCCATTCACTACAACAGCCTGAGGAAGGACGGCCCCTTCGTCAAGATCAACTGCGCCGCCATCACGGAGACACTGCTGGAGTCGGAACTCTTCGGCCATGAAAAAGGCGCCTTTACCGGGGCCGACCGCCGCAAGGAAGGAAAATTCCGCCAGGCCAACGGGGGAACCATCCTGCTGGACGAAGTCAGCGAAATGTCGCTGGCCATGCAGGTAAAGCTGCTCAGAGTCCTTCAGGAGCGGGAAATCACGAGGGTCGGCGGGGAGGAAGTTATCCCTATCGACGTAAGGGTCATTACCGCCACCAATCGTGATCTTGTCCGGGAAATCGTCTCCGGCCGTTTTCGCGAGGATCTTTACTACCGGCTTAACGTAGTGACTCTCCAGGTGCCGCCTCTGCGGGAGCGCAAAGAGGACATACCCCTTTTGTCTCTCCATTTTCTGAAGGAATTTGCCGAGAAAAACCGTAAGAAGATCAAAGGATTCACTCCCCGGGCATTGGACCGGATGCTCCGTTATTCCTGGCCCGGAAATGTGCGGGAATTGATGAACACCGTGGAGCGGGGAGTGGTTCTCTCGCGGTCGGACTATCTTGACGAGGCGGATCTATCTCCCATTCTGCTGGAGAAGAACATCCCGGAAGAGAATTCCGGCGGGACGGGCAGGGAGTCGTCATCACTGGAAATGGTGGAGAAGGCAACAATCCTGAAAACTCTGGAAGAGGCCGGCGGCAACAAGAGCGAGGCAGCCCGGCGGCTGGGCGTCACCCGGCGTACACTTCATCAGAAATTGAGAAAATACGGGATGATGTAGTGTTTCCATTAAGGCTGGAAAAAGGTATTTTGAAAGATGAAGTATGAAAACAAAACCCGGGAACAACTCATTCATCAACTGAGGGCGATGTATGGGCGGATTGCCGAACTGGGAAAAAAGAACGCCGAGTACAGGCAAGTGGCGGAGGCACTACGCAAGTCGGAGCGCAACCTATCGATCGAGAAGCAGATTACCGATATTTTTCTCACCTGTCCCGATGAGGAAATGTATGGAGAGGTGTTAAATGTCGTCCTGAAAGTCCAGGAAAGTCAATATGGCGCTTTCGGCTACATCGATGAGGACGGCTCTCTGGTTATGCCTTCCCTGACCCGCAAAGCTTGGCAGGAGTGCCAGGTTCCGGGAAAAAGCATTGTGTTTCCCCGGGAGACGTGGGGCCACAGCCTGTGGGGAAGGGCTCTTCAAGAACAGAAATCTTTCTATGCCAACAGCCCCTTTTCCGTTCCGGAAGGTCATGTTCCAATACAGAGATTTCTTACGGTGCCCATCCTTTACCGGAGGGAAGCCATCGGCCTTCTTTCGGTGGCCAACAGGGAGAGGGATTATACCGAGGAAGATCGGAAGATTCAGGAAGGTATTGCCGGTCACATTGCTCCGATTCTCCACGCCCG
>MVQR01000356.1 GCA_002067815.1 Syntrophus sp. PtaB.Bin001
CTTATCCCTGAGCTCTTCAATTTGCAGTTCAAGGGTCTTGATTATTTCGTCGGCAGCGGTTTTTTCCGATTCGAGAGCCTTGAGCCGTTCCTCGGTCTCGGCAGCGAAAGTTTCGGCCTTTTGCGCCGCGTCGATCTGCTCTTCAAGCTGTCCTTGAAGTTCGGCAATGGTTTTCTTTTGGTTTTTGCCGGTAGTGTCTAGCTTGTCTTTAAACGATTCAATTTGTATTTCAAGGGCCTTGATCTTTTCGTCGGCAGCGGTTTTTTCTGATTCGAAGGCCTTGAGCCGTTCCCCGGCCTCGGCAGCGAAAGTTTCCGCCTTTTGTGCCGCGTCGATCTGCTCTTCCAGCTGTTGTTGAAGTTCGGCAATGGTTTTCTTTTGGTTTTTGCCGGTGTTGTCCAGCTCGTCCTTAAACGATTCAATTTGCAGTTCAAGGGCCTTGATTATTTCGTTGGCAGCGGTTTTTTCCGATTCAAGGGCCTTGAGCCGTTCCTCGGCCTCGGCAGCGGAAGCTTCCGCCTTTTGCGCCGCGTCGATCTGCTCTTCCAGCTGTTGTTGAAGTTCGGCAATGGTTTTCTTTTGGTTTTTGCCGGTGTTGTCTAGCTCGTCTTTAAACGATTCAATTTGCAGTTCAAGGGTCTTGATCTTTTCGTCGGCAGTTCTTTTTTCCGCTTCGAGGGCTTTAAGTTGTTCCCCGGCATCGATGGCTAAAGTTTCAGCCTTTTGTGCGGCGTTGATTTGAACGTTCAGCTGTTGTTGGAGTTCGGCGATTGTTACCCGTTGGTCTTCAATGGTTTTGTTCAGATCGGCTGTAAGGGTTGTTGTCTGCTCTTCAAGGGTTTTTACTTTGTTTTCGATGCCGATCTTTTCGACTTCAAGGGCCTTGTAGCGTATTTCCGCCTCTTTAACGGCTTCGATGCCGGCATGGTTTGCATTGGCAACCTGTAAAGTGAGCTGTTGTTGGAGCTCGGCAATCGCTCTTTGGTGGCTTTCAATGGTTGATTCCAGCTCGATCGCAAGAATTTCCGCCTGCTGTTCGAGAGCCTTTATTTTATTTTCAGCTTGAATTTTTTCAGTTTCGAGGGCTTTGCATCGTGTTTCAGCATCTTTGATGGCTGCTGATTCCGTTTTTTGTACCGCGGCGGTTTGCAAGTCAAGCTGCTTTTGAAGTTCGGCGATGGTCTTATTCTGGCTTTCAATGGTGGCTTTTAGGTCGGCCGTTAATTTATGGGCTTTATTTGCTGCTTTTGAACGGCCCTTGCCCCATTCACTCTTTAATTTTGTCCCATCGGAAAATATATATTCTCCGGGACCGTCAGGAAGACCTTTGTTCCAACCTCCTTCATAGCTGCAACCGTCAGACCAGACATATTTCCCGTGCCCATGAGGCATACCATCCAGCCATTCCCCCTCATAGCGGCTTTCATCCGGCCAGGTAAAGGAGCCCTGTCCGTTGAACGGCGCTTCCTGCCATTCAATGTTGTATGGATCTTCCGATGATCCTCTGACAAGCTGCTGCAACATTGTTTCTTGCCTCAAATTTCCGCGTGGGCGGCCGGATTCGATTTTATTTTCGTGCTCAGGCGGGGCCTTTACATTCTGCTGTAAATTTCCCAGGTTTTTTCCCGTGTCATAATATTGGCCCAATCGGGGCCGAGGCAATTCTCCCAAAGAGGCGTCAGGCCGAGGGCCGTTGTCACCATCTTTTCCATAGACGCCGAATCAAGATCCTTCGTCAAATTCCGGGGGAGAGGAATGTCATGCTTCTCCATCATCTGCCGAAACTCCCGGACGCCTTCAGGATATATATCCTCCAGATAATCGAAGGCGATACAGCAGCCGATGCCGTGGTGTATGCCCAGGACAAAGGAAAGTCCGTAGGAGAGGGCGTGACATGCTCCCACTTGCGAATAAGCGATACTCATGCCACCGAAATAGGAAGCCATCATCAATTTGTCATCCTTTTCCGGCGAATCGCCCAGGAAAACCTCACGGCACAGGTCTCGGGACTTTTCCCCGTAAGCCCTGCTGAATTCATTAATAAACGTCCCGTGCAACGATTCCACATCATGAATGTAACAGTCCATGCCGGTGTAGAACCATTGGTTCTTGGGAACGCCGGCCACCAGTTCTGGATCGAGTAGAATCTGGTCATAGAGCGTATAGTCGGAATTTATACCCAGCTTCTTTTCCGGTCCTGTGAGGATGGTCGTCCGGGAAATTTCCGCACCCGTTCCCGAGAGTGTCGGTACTGCCACATGATAAACGGCAGGGTTCTTGATCAGGTCCCAGCCCTGATAGTCGGCAGAGGAGCCTGGATTGTTCAGCATCAGGGAAATCGCCTTGGCGATATCCATGGCGCTGCCGCCGCCGATCCCGATAATCCCGGCCGGGGCTGCGGGGGAATAATCCCGAATCCGGGCGACAAGATCATCGATGTAGCGGGTTTTCGGTTCGTCGTCGACATTGACCCATAAAAGCAGGTCTCTGCCCCGCAGAGGAATTCGCCCTTCCAGAGCTTTCCCGGTAAAGACGTCGTCCGTTACAAAAACCATATACGAGTCTGCGGTCACCCGCCGATCCTTCAGGACATCATCAAGCTGATTGAAAGAACCGCGTCCGAAAATAATATTGGGGACTATCCGAAAGTTTCTATACATAATTCATTCCATTTCCTTTGTTTTTAGATTTTTTACGGGGGTGAAGTATAAGGAAAAATCGTACCGAGTGTCAATCAAATCATCGAATTAGCAATGTCTGATGCAGTGAAAAATGATGGTCAGCCCGTCCGTAGGGCGTCTACGATAGTCATGCGGGCGGCCCGCACCGCCGGTAGGATGCCGCCTGTTAATCCCATGACGAGGGCGAAAAACAGGGTCTGCGAGATGATCGCCGGAGTCAGGGTAAAGCTGAAGGCCAACTCCGAGAAGGTTTGAAAATTCATAGTGGAAACCGTAATCAACTGCATG
>MVQR01000357.1 GCA_002067815.1 Syntrophus sp. PtaB.Bin001
GTGGAAAGGCTTCTCTCCTCCTGGCAAAACTCATCCCCGCTGATCCGGCCCGCCCTCTTCTGTCATTCTCCCTATACATGCTCCCCGGGAACTCTGGTCCGGATCAAGGAGGCGGCACGCCGGGCGGACATCCTCTATGTCATCCATCTTTCCGAAACCCGTGAAGAGGTATCCCTGATTCAGGAACGCTTCGGAAAGCGGCCAACAATGCATCTTCACGACTTAGGTGTTCTGGACTCGCAGACCCTGACCGCTCACTGCGTCTGGCTGGACGAGGAAGAACAGGCAATTCTCGCTAAACACAATGTTCGAGTTTCTCATTCCCCCCAGAGCAACATGAAACTAGCCGCCGGAATCGCACCCGTACCCGCCATGCAAGCCGGAGGAATCACCGTTGCCCTCGGCACGGACGGTTCCGCCAGCAACAATGACCTGGATCTTTTTCAGGAAATGGATACCGCAGCAAAGATTCACAAGGTAGCCCTGATGGACCCCACGGTCATGGACGCCCGCCGGGTTGTTGGTATGGCCACAGTCGACGGGGCCAGAGCCCTGGGACTCGAGGACCGGATAGGAACATTGGAAGTTGGCAAAGCCGCCGACCTCATTATTCTCGATCTGAACCAGCCCCATCTCACGCCGATGTACAATCCCTTTTCTCATCTCGTCTACGCAGTTACCGGCGCCGATGTGATTACCACCATCATAAACGGCAAGGTGGTCATGGAGAACAGGAAGCTATGTGAACTTGATCTGGAAACTATCATGAAGGAAGTGAGGATGATCGCAAAAATGATAAAAGGCTGCAGCTTCAAATGATGGGCTTGACGTTGGGAATAAAGCCGAAACAGTCTTTTGTAATTTTATTTATCCACAGAGTTCTTTCCCTGCCGCCTGATCTCCGCCAGACGTTTACGCCACTTTTCCAGGCGTTCGCCGATCGTTCTCTCGTAACCGCGGTCCGTGGGGCGGTAGAAATCATGAGGTTTTGACAACAGGGTTTCCGGTAGATAGTCCTGAGGAACAAGGGCATCCTCGTAATCGTGGGCGTAAAGGTAATCCCGTCCGTATCCCAGGTCTTTCATGAGTCGCGTCGGGGCGTTGCGGATGTGCAGGGGAACAGGAAGAGACCCGGTCTGGGCGATCGTTGCCTTCACCCGGCCGTAACCGGTATAGAGGGCGTTGCTTTTGGGGGCCGTCGCCAGATAAACAGCGGCCTGGGCCAGGGCCAGTTCGCCTTCGGGCAGTCCGATAAAATGAAAAGCCTGCATGGCGGTAACGGTGAGACTCAATGCCATGGGATCGGCATTGCCGACGTCCTCAGAGGCAAAGCGGACCATCCGGCGGGCGATGTAAAGGGGGTCCTCTCCCGCGGCAAGCATCCGCCCCAGCCAGTACAGGGCCGCATCGGGATCACTGCCCCGGAGACTTTTATGGAACGCGGATATCAAGTTGTAATGTTCCTCTCCGGACTTGTCATACTGCAAGGACTTTCGCTGCAAGGCTTCTTCCACCTGGGCACGGGAAATATGCGTAGATCCAATCCCACCGGCAGCAAGCAGAGAGGCGACAGCCTCCAGATTGTTCAGGGCAGTCCGGGCATCTCCGTCGGCGATGCCGACCAAATGGTCGAGGGCTTCCTGATCAAGGGTCAACCGGAGGTTGCCAAGCCCCCGACGCCGATCGTTCAACGCGCGTTTCAGAATGTCTGCAAGCTCTTCTTCAGTAAAAGGTTTGAGCACCAATACCCGGCAGCGGGACAAAAGAGGGGCAATGACCTCGAAAGAAGGATTCTCCGTCGTAGCACCTATGAGTGTGATCAGGCCGCTCTCCACATGAGGGAGGAAAGCATCCTGCTGGGCCTTGTTGAACCGGTGAATCTCGTCTACGAAGAGAACCGTCTTCTGCCGGGAATCTTTCCAGCGTGCCTCCGCCTCCTCCACGACCTTGCGCAGTTCCTTGACCCCGGAAAGAACGGCGGAAAAGGCAGCGAAATAAGACTTCGTTTCTCCGGCTACGATCCGGGCCAGGGTCGTCTTCCCGGATCCCGGCGGCCCCCAGAAGATGACGGAAAAGAGTTTGTCTTCTTCAATGGCACGCCGCAAAAGGCTGCCCTCCTTCAGGAGATGGGTCTGTCCAAAAAATTCTTCCAGCGTCTCCGGCCTCATCCGATCCGCCAGCGGACGTCGATCCTGGTTCTCCATCTGTTCTTTCCCTTCAAAGAACTCCATATCGCCCTTCCCTGACGCCGGCCGGCACGGATGTCGATTCCAGTTTGTATACACACGTATCGTGTTGTTTCATTAATGTCATTCCCCGGAATTACCTTGTTGAGCAACCATTATGAGATTTTCTTTCCTCGTTTCTTCGCCGCCTCGATCAATTCGATCAGAGAACCTACCTTGTCCCGGGATTTCTGTTGACAAAACTCTTCCCAAGCTTCGGGAGCCATCTTTTCTTTCAGAAAATCCTCCACCGGGAACCGGTACTGCCAGCAGGAAATAATACGGAAGCAGGGCCATTCTCCGGCTTCTTTGCGACAATAGGCAAAACTGATCTCATGCCCCAACCGGGGACAGCGGATTTCAAGATCATCATAGGATTTCATCGCAAGCCTTCCTTAGTCAGCATACTTCCACATTCAAAACACCGTCATTTCCGATATACGTATGTATCGCGGAGCCAATAACACAGTCAACTTATATTATGCTTTCGATATGAAATTGGAAATATATCATCTTTGATCGGAAATCGGAAATGAAGAGGCGGAGGGAACAATTTTCTCCTCCGCCTCTTTTGACAATCATCTATTACTGAAATTTCAAGGTTTTGGCATGTTCTCTACAGCCTTTAAAACGCGCTGGATTTCCTCTTCCGGCAGATCATAAGGCGCCAGTTTGCCGGACAGATAGCTGTCATAAGAGGTAAGATCGATCAGGCCATGGCCGCTCCAGTTGAAGAGGATGAC
>MVQR01000358.1 GCA_002067815.1 Syntrophus sp. PtaB.Bin001
CA
Organism: Syntrophus sp. PtaB.Bin001; assembly: GCA_002067815.1. Lineage (GTDB taxonomy): Bacteria > Desulfobacterota > Syntrophia > Syntrophales > Syntrophaceae > Syntrophus. The sequence goes on from MVQR01000358.1 coordinate 3, forward strand.
GCATATAAACGGACAGACCGTTTATCTGGCCCACAACAGCTCCATCGGTATCGATGAGCAGCGTTCCTCTGTCTATCATTTCCTGAATCTGCTCTTCAATTAGATTAGATCGATAAATCCTGGACTTGACGGCCTGCTCCACATGTCGGGCTGAAATGACACCTGACCCTTCCTGCTGTGCCCGGAAATCAGCTTCTATTAGGAGCTCTTCCAAACGAAGAAGGTGGGTAGTGATTTTTTCCTTTCGTCCGGTCATGCGCACGGCCTCTTCGATGATTCCGGCGACTGCCGTCCGGTCAAAGGGCTTTAGATTGTCTTCGCTTGATTTCAGCCGAATATAGCGGGCCACTTGCTGCACTGTTTCATCAGTGGTTGTCATGGTGTTGGCGAAGTCAGCCCTTACCTTGAAGATTTTGCGGGTATCCTCGTCATAGGCGTTCAAAATATAGTAAAGGTATGTATTGCTGATAACCACGACTTTCAGGTCCAGTGCGATCGGTTCCGGAGTCATCCCTGTCGTTGTGAAGAGGTAGAGGGGATCGAATGTCTGCGGTTCAAAACAGTTGGACTTGAGCGCGCGTTTCAATCCCTGCCAGACACCGGGTTCCAGGATGGCATCGAGCAGGTTGATCACGAGGAAACCCCCATTGGCTTTCAGCAGAGAGCCGGCGTGAATGCGGCTGAAATCGGTCGTCCAGATTCCGGAACGGTCGACGACACGTTCGAAGGTTCCGAACAGGTTTTTAAAGTTGGGATAGTTTTCCACAATAATGGGCTGGGTCTTTGTATCTCCATTGTCGACCAGCAGATTCACCTGGTAGGGCTGGAACGGGTTTCCCTGGGCAAAAGGAATGGCTATGCCTGCTATGGCCGGCTGTTGCGGCCCCATGCGAAAAGCCATAAGGTTTTCCGCCATGTCCTGTGTCAAGTCATCGAAATAGGAGTGCGCCTTTTCACTGTCATATTTTTTCTTCAATTCGTCGATGGGAGTGGCGATACTTTTCAGAAAGACGTAACGGTCCATCTCTTCAAGCTGTTTTTGCACCTCCCGCTGCATATCGCGGATTTCCAGGAAAATCCGGTCCACCTGTTCCGTCAGCTGGTGTTGCTTGGTTTTTATCGACTCATACTTCTCCTGTGGATATTCACCCCGGTCCACGATGGTTTCCAGCTTTTCCATAGGAATAGGCTGATCGTTGACGATGGGCATCACCACCGGGCGCGTCATCTGGCCCATCTGAACCTGGACAATGGCGAACCCCTCTTCTTTGACGCGGGCGTCAAGATCCTTGAAAAACTGTTTCCCCTTTTCCTCATACTTTTCAAGTATTTCCTTTTTCATCGTAAGGTAGTCCTCACTCTCGAAAAGCATGGGGACGTCTTTTTTCAGGTTTTCCACAAAAGAATGGATGTCATCCCGGAACTGCCTTCCCAAGCCCGCCTTGAAGCGAAGCAGCGTTGGTGATTCGGAATTTTTGAAATTGTGTACATAACAGAGGTCGTCGGGAATAGCCTCTTTACCGGCCATTTCCTCGAGAATTTTAAGCACTGTCGTCATCCGGCCCGTACCGGTAGAACCGGTTACAAACACGTGGTAACCCTGTTTCCGGACGCCCAGTCCGAAGCGGAATGCCTCAAGGGCGCGGTCCTGGCCGATAATCTCTTTGAGTGGTTCTAATTCGTCGGTGGTTTCAAAGGGCAAGGTCTGTGGGTCCAGTTTCCATCGAAGTTTCTCCGGAGATATGGCTAAAAGAGACTGAATATCTGACATGGCTATCATCATCCTTTCGATAGATTAAGAAATCCAAAGAAAATAATCTTTTTCTGTTGACGCTTTCTGAAATTCTCTCCCTTCCTTTTCCTGAATTCAGCTTCTTATACCAAGTTGCATTCAATAAGGTTAACAAAGCAACAAGGAGGAGACGACGCAGTCGTATACAGAATACGCCGAGGAGCCGACAACGAAGCCAACGCAGTTAACCAAAGGTCGGCAACTTGGTATTAGCAAAAAGAAGAATAATCATGGTTTATGCTACCAAATGTCCGCTTTAAAAACAATCTGAACATCGAATGTTCCCATCGTTATTACTGCCTTTGACTTGACAAAAAGAAATCGTTTTTTTAGAGATTTAAACAGCGTCTACGTTCAAAATAACCTGGCTGATTCCGTAGCCATTCGGCATTAATAATCGATAGAATCAAGGAGGATTAGATGGAGTGTAAAAAGGAGAAAAACCTGGAATCCTGTCGGTGTACTTATTATTCCTGTGCCCGGAAGGGCATTTGCTGCGACTGCATCCGTTATCATCTCAAAAGCCGCCAACTACCCGGCTGCTGCTTTTCCGCCGATGCAGAACAAACCTATGACCGCTCTTTTGAGCACTTTGCCCGCCTCGTTCAAGACGGCAAGATTTAATCCCGATTTCGGTATCAAAGGTCATATTACATCGGCAAGGCAGGGACGACGCAGTCAATATAGCGTATGTCTGGGAGCCGATAAGGTCGCCAACGTCACCCCGTACACCTATGCCTTAGGCTGTCTAATGTTTTTTGCTGATAACTTTTTAAGGCATAAAGAGGGTAATAATACTTAATTGCCCGATAGCAACTTTTATGAAGTTCATGCTAAGAACCTCACCTAAAATAATCAAGAGACAAAGCACGGTCTGTCCTAACCGAATTTTCGTATGAATCACAGTTTCTTTCTGAGAGGCGTGAAACGTGCAACGGGAAGACCTGTTACAACCCACTCATTCTGGAAAGCGATAAATGGAATCGAGAGGGCGGAGCCGTATCCATAAAGAAGGTATATCCGGGTGAAAGATCTGCTTTCCATATTCCGTAGAAAAAAGAAAATTGCAGCGGTCTATGTTTTTGGTTCGACGGCGACCGGTAAAGATCGTCGAGGAAGTGATCTTGATCTGGCGATTATTTCAAAGAAACGTATATCCAGCAGTGAGCGC
>MVQR01000359.1 GCA_002067815.1 Syntrophus sp. PtaB.Bin001
ATTTATGACCGGATCATCTCAGATATTGGATAAGGCGGGTGGAGGCGCAAATTCCGTACAGGATTTTAAGAATCGGAGAGCCAAATTTTCATCCAAGGAACTGGAACTGCGCTTGAAAACCGCAATTGATATGAACCTTCAGACAATAAAGGATCAAGTATACATTAATATAGTCGACGGTGGACTTAAAATTCAAATTGTCGATAAGGAAGGCAGCTTGATGTTTCCCCTCGGCAGTGCCGAACCAACGCCAAAGGCGAAAGAAATTTTGAAAATCGTTTCCGAAAATATTAAAGGAAATAATAGTAAAATTGTCGTAGAAGGCCATACCGATGCAGCACCCTTTAAAAGTGCTCAAACAACGAACTGGGAACTGTCGACGTCAAGGGCTTCAGCAGCAAGAAGAGAACTTGAAAATAATTCCATCGATCCGGGCCGAATAGCCAAAGTTGTCGGTTATGCCGACCAGGATTTATTCATACCGCAAAATCCTATGGATGCCCGCAATAGAAGAATAAGTATTATTGTCCTTCAGCCCAAATAAAAGGAACACGGCATTCCTGCCGTGTTCCTTTTATTTGGGCTGATTTATTTATTTCAGCAGCAGTTTTCCCCGAGACAAACATCCACGACAAAAGGTCCTTCATCGATTTCGAACGGGATGATAATGCTAGGTCCCCCCAAGACATGAATTATAGAGTGATTTTTTCCAGATACCACGGTTGGAATTGCGGCCGTTATGTTTAGCCCTTCCGATTCTAATTTTTTTCTGGCAACCCCGGAAATCATATTGGTAATCTCTCCGACAGCATCTTTGACATCGTTGTCGATCCCTGTCATAGATTCCCCCAACATGTTTGATACGACCTTGACGATACACTTTTCACTGAAACTCAATCCCAATGATCCCCTGAGATCACCGGTCAATCCAATAATTCCGGAGATATCACCCCTTGCCATGTTATCTTTTTTCAAATAGGGTTTCCCTGCTTTCGGCGATACAAACGCCATTGTTTTCAAGACATTCTCCGTAGCATCTAAAAAGGCATTAATATATCGAACGTCCATTACTTTTCCTTTTCTTCAGAAAATATAAAGCCTGCTGCATATTATAAATTATTATGTATAATCGCTTACTTTAGAGATTCTCCAATATTTTTTCAATCTTCGAATTCAACACCTCGGCAGTGAAAGGTTTTACGATGTAGTTGCTTACTCCTGCTTTTACTGCAGCGATAACATTGTCCTGAAGAGCCTCCGCGGTAACCATTAAAAATGGTGTTTTTGTTAGTTCGCTATCCGCCCTAACGGCTTTCAACAATTCCAAACCGCTCATATTGGGCATGTTCCAGTCGGAAATAACAAAATCCACTTTTTGCGCTTTCAGGGTTCTCAATGCAATCGCTCCATCCTCAGCTTCCACAATATTTTCATAGCCTACCTGTTTTAGTAGATTTCTTATAACCTTTCTCATTGTCGCAAAATCATCAACGATCAATATCTTTATGTTCTTATCCATCAAGACCTCCAATTACAGCTTTAAGAAGTTATAGATTTGTCCATTTCATTTTATCGGTTAATTACTAATTCTACTTGTTCTCATTAACTCAACAGCGTTCACTAAGTTCAAAAAGTCCTTCCGGGTCTATGATCAAACCGATCTGACCGTCTCCCATAATGGCCCCTCCGGATATGCCATCGATGTCTTTTAAACCGTCTCCCAAACTTTTAATAACAACCTCGGCTTTGCCGATGATTTGATCCACAAGCAGACATTTTGAACGACTTGCACCATCGACAACTATCAAGATCGCATCCCATGGATTGACATTCTCGGGCTCAATGTCAAAAAGATCATATACTCTGACCAACGGCATGAGCTGTCCCATAACATTGACGGTTTCGCCCTGTCCGACGATATTGTTGTAAGCTTCTCTGGTCGGTCTCAAAGCCTGACGTATCGCCGTAGTCGGCAAGATAAATCGCTCTTTCCCAACTTTTACGATCATTCCATCAATAATCGCCATGGTCAGAGGGAATCTCGTGATGAATGTAGTTCCCTTGCCTGGTGTGCTTTCAATTTCAATTTTCCCACGCAATTTTTCAATTGCCTGTCGGACGACATCCATACCGACACCGCGTCCCGATACGTCTGTCACCTTTTCGGCGGTAGAGAATCCGGGCAGGAAAATCATTCGATAGATTTCCTGATCAGTAAGGCCCTCAACATTATTGACAACGTGGTTATCCAAGGCCTTTTTCAAAATTTTCTCTTTGTTAAGACCTCGACCGTCATCAGATATTTCGATAACGAAGTTTCCACCTCGATGATAGGCCTTCAGCTGAATCAAACCTTTTTCAGGTTTTCCGCATTTCAATCTTTCTTCGGCGGTTTCCAATCCATGATCAACGGAATTGCGTATCATATGGACCAGTGGATTATAAATTTCATCCACCATATTCCGATCTAATTCCGTATCTTCACCTTCCATTTCAACTACAACCACTTTTCCAACGTTCTTGGAAACATCCCTTGCAAGACGCGCCATTCGTTGAAAGGTCTGTTTAATCGGTATCATTCTGAGGCTTGTGGATATCTTCTGCAAACTGGACGTAATACGAAACAGCTGTGAAACATTACGAGCCAGATTTGTATTACCGCTATCCTGATTGCTGATGTCCTGTTGTACCATTGATTGTGTGATCACAAGTTCTCCGACCATATCGATGAGATCATCAAGTTTCCTCGTATCAACCCTAATGGTCGACATGTCGGTGACCTGCTCCGCTTGTTTCCTGAGTGCCTGGGAAACCTGCTTTGGCGTTACCGCACCTTCCTTTATCAGCGTCTCTCCTAGTTTCTGGTTAGGATTAGTTGCCTTTGCCTTTAATCCTTCTTCCAATGTCTTCTCAGAAATAATCCCGTCATCTACAAGAATTTCTCCAAGTTTTTTTACAC
>MVQR01000360.1 GCA_002067815.1 Syntrophus sp. PtaB.Bin001
TGAATGCTGCACGGCTGGGCAGTTGCCGCCGACGGATGCGGACCTTCTGGCCCAGACTCTCTGGTCAGGACTGCACGGGGTGATTGCGGCGGCGATCTATGCACAGGACTTTCCTCTGGTCGAGCCCGAACAGCTCGCGCAGACTATGATTGAAGGATTATTGAAGGGTTTCAGGAAATAGACGTTCGAAGGCTGCAGATCGTTTGCGGCAGTAGAATATGGATTGAGAAAATATATGACGAAGAGAAAGCGCAACTTCATATTCCCGTATTTCGTTGCTCTTGCCTGCGCGCTGATTATGGCAGGGTGCGCGGTGGGCCCTGATTTCCAGGCGCCTGCTGCTCCTGTTGTCAAGGGCTATACGCCGGAGCCGATCCCGCCTGAAACAGTTTCCGCTCCCGGAGCCGGCGGTGCAACTCAGCGTTTTATTGACGGGCTGGATATTCCCGGCCAGTGGTGGACTTTATTCCATTCGGAACCGCTGGACAGCTTGATCCGTAAAGCACTTCGGAACAGTCCGACCATTGCGGCCGCTCAGGCTCGGCTGCGGGAGGCGGAAGAAAACCTGCGAGCCCGGCAAGGGACGGTGTACTTTCCCAGTGTAGATGGGAGTTTTTCGGCGACCCGCCAGCAAACAACCGGGGCATCCTTCGGACAGCCCGCCCTGGGTGAAACGACATTTAACCTTTACAATGCCTCTGTAAGCCTCTCTTACGCACTTGACATCTTTGGCGGCAACCGCCGTGAACTGGAGGCGCTGCTTGCCCAGGTGAACTACCAGCAATTCCGGCTGGAGGCCAGCTTTCTGGCACTAACCTCCAATATCGTTACTGCTGCGGTATCGGAAGCGTCACTGCGGGCGCGGATAAAGGCAACTGACGACATTGTGGCGATGCTACGGAAGCAGCTGGATCTGGTCAGCTTAAAGTATGAGTTCGGCGGCGCATCGCGACCGGATGTCCTGGAACAGCGGACCCTCCTGGACCAGACATTGGCGACGCTTCCACCTTTGGAAAAGGAACTGGCTAAAATCCGTCATCAGCTTGCCGTGTATACAGGGAGTTTTGCCGGCGAGGGCGGAATCCCCGATTTTCAACTGGAGTCCATGGATCTGCCGGTAGATGTCCCGGTTAGCGTTCCCGCATCGCTGGTTCGACAGCGGCCTGATATCCGAGCCTCGGAGGAACTGCTGCATGCAGCATGCGCCCAAGTGGGGGTTGCTACCGCGAATCTGTATCCCAAGTTGAATCTTTCCGGAAGCATCGGAACAAGTGCGACAAAAATCGAAGACCTCTTCTCTTCCGGATCGACCATCTTCAGCCTTGGTGCGGGATTACTCCAGCCTCTGTTTCACGGGGGCGAGCTGACCGCGAAGAGGCGGGCGGCCATTGCGGTTTATGATCAGGCGCTTGCCCAGTACCGTGAGACGGTTCTTGTTTCCTTCAGAGAAGTAGCGGATACCCTGCGTGCACTGGAACTGGATGCTCAAGCTTTGCGTGCCCAGGCCGACGCGGAAGCCTCCGCTCGCGAAACCCTTGGTTTTGTTGAAAGCCAGTTCCGGATTGGTGCGGTCAACTATCTCTCGCTGCTGGTCGCCCAGCGCCAGTACTCCGTGGCGCGGATCAACCTGGTACAGGCCCAGGCCACGCGCTATGCGGATACCGCGGCCCTGTTTCAGGCCCTGGGGGGCGGGTGGTGGAATCGAGACCGGGCGGATGCAGACACGGCTGAATTGAAACGGTAGCTACCAGTGAACGCTGTCATCTTTTCGAGATCATTTCAGGAGTAAACGATTTATGAAAAAAAGGATATTTCTGGCAGTCGTGGGACTCTTTGTAGTCGCCGGAGTGTTGGCCGGGATCAAGGCGCTCCAGATCAGAGCCATGATCGAACAGGGCAAGAAAGCCATCCCGCCGCCAGAAACCGTAACGGTTGCTGCGGTCAGGTCCGAGACCTGGGAAACATCAATCGGCGCCATCGGTTCGCTGTCTGCGGTCCAGGGCGTTACCGTTCCCGCTGAACTGGCAGGAAAGGTCACAGCCATTTCTTTCGAATCAGGAAGTACGGCAAAAAAGGGAGATCTGCTCATTCACCAGGATATCACGGCAGAAGAGGCCCAGCTTCCCGGCCTGATCGCTCAGGAGAAACTGGCCCGCCTGGAACTGGATCGCGCCTCCAAGATGCTGAAGGGGCAGATCGTCTCCCAGTCCGACTATGATAAGGCCGTGGCCGCCCATGAGCAGGCTCTCTCTCAGGTTAACAGCGTCCGCGCCACCATCAGCAAAAAGGCCATTCGTGCACCGTTCAGCGGACGCCTTGGCATTCGCCAGGTTAACCTCGGGCAGATGCTCCATGAGGGAGACCCGGTGGTAACGCTGCAATCCCTCAATCCCATTTACGTCAATTTTTCTCTTCCGCAACAGCAGCTGGGGCAGTTACACCCCGGCCTTTCCGTAAGGGTCACCTGCGACGCCCTGCCGGGGCTTTCCGTTGAAGGGCGCATTACCGCCCTCAATCCCCTTGTTGATGCGGAAACACGCAACGTGCAGGTTCAGGCAACACTGCCAAATCGAGGGGAAACCCTTCGCCCCGGCATGTTCGTCAACGTGGCGGTAGGGCTGCCCGTCCGTCGCCCGGTGCTCTCCATTCCGACCACATCCGTTCTCTATGCTCCCTACGGCGATTCAGTTTTCGTCGTCACAGACAGTAAGGATCACAAGGGAGGAAAGATGCTCCGTCAGCAGTTCGTACGCCTGGGAGAAAAAAAGGGTGACTTCGTCGCGGTTATAAGCGGACTCAAGGAGGGGGAGAACGTCGTCACTACGGGCGTGTTCAAGCTGCGAAACGGCCAGGAAGTAAAGGTCGACAATACACTGGCGCCACCCTTCAAACAGGCCCCGACTCCGGAGAACAACTGACCCATGAAAATAACCGATCTCTTTCT
>MVQR01000361.1 GCA_002067815.1 Syntrophus sp. PtaB.Bin001
CCGGTCCAGACTCCGCGACGGGAGCTTTCACTGATCGTGGCCGTCAGCATCGGCCCCGGCATCATGGCCCCGGAAAGGGCAATGACAAAGGATGAGAAAAAGATGGTTATCAGGGCAAGCACGGAAATATTTCCTCTTAAATAACAAAGCTTCCGACAGGGCTGCCGGAAGCTTTGTTTTAGATTTCCAATTTTCTATCGCTGTTATTATTTTGCCCCAAGGGGAAGCACAGTCCGGCCGAAGTTTTCATTGATCACCTGAGCCATGCCGCAGTAGATGGCTAAGGAACCGCAAAGGACCCCTTCCCAACCGGTCATAACCGCCCAGGTCCCCTTCCACCCGAAACCATCGCGGGCAGCCAACATCCAGAACAGAACAACCAGCGTGAAGAAAACCGCCTGGAGAACGCGGGATGCAGAAGCCAGCGTCCCGATGAACATGAAGAACGTAAACACGCCCCACATGAAGAGATAGGCTGTCATGAAGGCTTCGCTGTTTTTAGTGATGCCGAACTGGCCGTTGAAGTAAACAAGGAATACCAGAGTAAGCCAGAAAAGACCGTATGATGTGAACGCCGTCGTTCCAAAGGTGTTGCCCTTTTTGAACTCCATGATCCCGGCGATGACCTGGGCCATGCCGCCATAGAAGATGCCCATTGCCAGGATTCCGGCTCCTAACTCAAACAGCCCGGCATTGTGCAGGTTTAAAAGAACAGTTGTCATTCCGAAGCCCATAAGACCAAGTGGTGCAGGATTCGCTAAATTGTCCGACATAATGATTACCCTCCTAAATGATTTCTTTATTAAAAAATATAAGACTGCCTCTTTCGCGGGGGCGAGTATAGGGAAAGTTCCACGGTCTGTCAACGAAAATTGACCCCGGGAGGACGATAAAATTGAAAAGGGGAAGAGGCGATAAACTACTATCGGAAGTTTCCAATCCATATGATGGTCTTCTTCAGCGGCTTTGTTATGGTCTCCCAAACTGGATGTTCGCTGAGAAACTCCATATCACTCATTCCCATCCGTAACCGTGGGAAGAATCATGTCGACTTTCATGTTGCTATAGGGGATTCGAGGTTGGCGGCGGCAAGCTCATAACGCCAAGTCTCGGATCCCCTTCGTAACCTTTTTGAATCGGGCAGTCAACTGGCCGTATTCATTGATGCGGCCTTCCTTCGCTTCAATGTCCGGGACCGCGCCGGCCTGTTCGATGCGGCGCATGGCGGCATTATGAGCGGTGATGTATATTGCCCCCGTTAACCGTTCCTGGTCGTGTTTTTTTCGACCCAGGCGGCAAAGGCCTCCATGAACTTGACGAGGAACCCGCGGGTGCCCTCATTGTTAATCTTTCCTTCCTCATCGAACAGCTGCGACGCACTGCCGATGTAAGCCTCGGGCTGCTGCATGGCCGGAATATCAAGAAATACAAGCGACTGCCGGAGATGATGGTTTGCACCAAATCCGCCTATTGCACCAGGAGAAACACTGACCACCGCCCCGGGTTTTCCTCCCCATACGCTCTGACCAAAGGGCCGCGATCCCACGTCGAGGGCGTTCTTCAGCACAGCGGGAACGGAGCGGTTGTATTCCGGTGTGACGAAGAGGACGCCGTCAAAAGATTTCACATGCTGTCGGAACTCGATATATTCAGCAGGCGGCGTACCCTCGTCATCATAGTCCTGATTGTAGAGCGGAAGCCGGCCGATCTCGACCATTTCCAACATGAGGGATTTCGGCGCCAATTCAATCAACGCCCTGGCCATCTTCCGATTGAAGGATTCTTTGCGCAGACTTCCGACAAAAACAGCAATCTTCTTAGTCATTTCTTTTCCTCCTTCTTCTTTTTTAATGGATTATCTTAGCCTAGGTTCCTTGATCCAAACAAGGCTGACAGGAAGAGGGACCCAATCATGTAGTTTAGTAACATATTTGGCATGTTGCTACAATTGTTTCCATGATGACGGATATATCGCCATGGAAATGGATTAATCTGTTTACAGGAAAGAGTTGATCGGATAAGGTAATCTACAGGGTATTATGCGCTAACGGTGACAATCTTTAAATTTTTATTCAGATTCAATCCGGAGGAGGCGGCGATGAAAACAACAAGCAGATGTATCCCACTCGGCATTTTCTTAATGATACTTTTATCATGCGCTACGACATCGACCGACGTAAAATCGACCTGGACGGCGCCTGATTATTCCGGCACGATTACAAAGGTGCTGATTATCGGTGTTTCCCACTCCAGGACCAATCAAATCATTTATGAAAATTATTTTGCCGACATCTTGAAAAAACACGGGGTTGAATCAGTACAATCGCATACGTTTTTTTCATCAACAGTCATGCCCGACAAAAAAGCTATCGCCGAGGCGGTGAAGAAGAGCGGTGCGGACACCATATTGCTCAGCCAACTTATTGACAGCAAGGTAGTGAACATATATGTTCCCCAAGAAGTTAACCCTGCTTATGATGATCTGAACTACTATTACTCCCACAGTTGGGAGTATTTTTCCACACCTGGATACAACCTGACGGAGCGGGAAGTCGTCATGCAAACGAACCTCTTTCACGCGGAAGATCAAAAGCTTTTCTGGACTGCGACTTCAGATACAACGACGATGGGGACCAGTTCCGACATCATTAAGTCTTTCGTAAAGGCAATCGTCAAGCGAATGCACAAGGAGGGTTTGATCAGGTAGTCAAAGCCGGTTTGACATTGTGCCAGTAAACTTATGAAATCTCCAAAACATATCGGGAAACAGACATGTACGGCTGGTGTGGAAAGATACTGAGAATCGACCTTTCCGCCGGCCGATTCGAGGTGGAAAATCCGGAACCTGAGCTCTACACCCGTTGGATCGGCGGCCGGGGACTGGCGGGTCATTATCTGCGGAAAGCGGCGACGCGATCCTGGAATGATCCGGAAATGCC
>MVQR01000362.1 GCA_002067815.1 Syntrophus sp. PtaB.Bin001
CCTGTCCTGGTCGGCTGCATAATTCCGTTCTTGATCTCTAGATGGCCGGCTTCAATGAGCATCACAATCTTGCGATCTTCCGATAGGTCATAACCGTATTTTTCTTCAAATTCCGCAAGCTTGATTCCCGCCTTTGTACGAAAACCAAGAAAAAGTGATTCCAGCTTCAGATTTTCCGAATTCAATTCTTCACAGTTTTCCACAGGCAGTCGATCTGAATTCAACATTCGGAAGTAACTCTTGAGGGATCGAATATTCCACCACCTTTTTACACCATCGAAGGAATGGGCAGCGGGACCTAATCCGAGATATGGTACATGCCGCCAGTATTTTGAGTTATGCCGGGACATCATTGACTTCCCAAGCGAAAAGTTTGATACCTCATAATGATAATACCCTGATTCTTCGAGAAATATTGAAGTTTCCATAAACCATTCAAATAGTTCATCGTTATCCGGTACTTCAAATGAACCCCGCAGATATTCGGAACCTAAAGGCGTATTAGCTTCCAACGTAAGCTGGTAGCAGGAAATATGGGGGATATTCAGTGATACGGCATACTGCAAGTTTTTTTTCCATTCTACCCGGCTCTGACCGGGAATTCCGTAGATTAGGTCGATGCCTAAGTTTTCGAATCCGGCTTCACGAGCGTAATGTATGGAGGAAATCGCCTGGTTGCTGTTGTGCCTGCGTCCAAGAAAATTCAGAATATTATCATCAAAGGACTGTATGCCTATATTCAATCTGTTAATTCCCAGTAATTCTGCCTTCTCCAGAAATTTATCATTCACGTCAGCGGGATTTACTTCTATTGTTATTTCTGCATCCTCATTTATTCTAAAGATCTGATGTATTTTTTGAAAAAGGGCGGTTAATTGATCGGGACTAAGCAAGGAGGGCGTTCCTCCTCCAATATATAGTGTATCGAAAGATTTAAATAAGTTGCTTCTAAGAACCATTTCGCTGGATAACGCGGTCAGGAAAGATGGAATATTTGCTTTATTTGTTACGGAAAAAAAATCACAATACCGGCATTTTCTGTGACAGAAGGGGATATGGATATAAAGGCCGGGCAGCGGCTTGGAAAGCGCCCCCTGACCAATATCAGATGATTTATTCACTATGATTTCTTTGTAATAAGCATTGACACGGCACACGAAATTAATCGGAATCCGATTTTAATACTGCAAGAAAAGCACTCTGAGGAATGCTGACCTGCCCGACCATCTTCATTCTCTTTTTGCCTTTTTTCTGTTTTTCCAGCAGCTTACGTTTTCGTGTGATATCTCCGCCATAGCACTTTGCAATTACATCCTTGCGAAATGGAGAAATTGTTGTCCTAGAGATTATTTCTCCTCCGATTGCCCCCTGAATGGCTATCTTGAACATTTGCCGAGGTATTTCCTCCTTAAGGCGTTCGCAGGCTTGCAGACCACGAGCACGGGCCTTGTCGCGGTGCACAATCTGAGAAAGTGCATCGACCCGCTCTCCGTTTACAAGGATGTCCAGCAGAATTAACTGGCTTTCTCGATAGTCGATCAGTTCATAATCAAAGGAACCATAACCTTGTGTAATCGATTTAAATCGATCATAAAAATCATAAATAACTTCGGCAAGAGGCATTTCATAAAGAATTTCAACTCGTCCGGGACTGGGATAATTCATAGTGGAGTTAACACCGCGTTTATCCATACATAATTTCATAACAGCACCGAGGTACCTCTCAGGCAGCATTAACGTGGCACGGATATACGGTTCCTCGGATATTTCAATGGATGAGGTGCCTGGATAATGCGCGGGATTATCTACATAAACTACATTGCCATCCTTAAGCGTAAACTTGTAACGAACACTTGGGACCGAAAGAATTATTGACTGACCATACTCCCGTTCCAGTCTCTCTTGGACAATTTCCAGATGAAGAAGACCGAGGAACCCGCATCGGAAGCCCTGTCCTAGGGCGACGGAAGAATCCTTCTGGTATATAAAGGACGCATCATTAAGCTGATATTTTTCCAAAGCCACCTTGAGATCTTCATAATCGTCAGAAGCAATCGGATAAATAGAAGCGAATACTACCGGTTTGACCTCTCTAAATCCCGGCAATGGTGTGGAACAGGGATTGTCATCAAGAGTTATAGTGTCTCCAGTTCTAACATCAGAAACAGTTTTGACTCCGGCGATGATATATCCTACTTCTCCTGCGGAAAGTGAATTGCGCTTTTCTCTGGAAAGCAGAAAATGGCCGACTTCTTCAACCCTGTAGATTGCAGAGTTGGACATAAAACGGATGGTATCGCCAGCTTTCACCATGCCTTCCATAATCCGGCAATGGATTATCGTTCCCCGGAAGGCGTCATAATGAGCATCAAAAATCAAGGCTGCCAGAGGCCCCTTAGGGGCGCCTTTTGGCGGTGGAATGCGTTGGACAATGGCTTCAAGTATTTCTTCAATACCTATACCTTCTTTTGCGGAACACTTTAAATGTCCCTCAGAATCCAATCCTAATTCATCTTCGATCTGTTCGATGACCCGCTCGACGTCGGCAGACGGTAAATCAATCTTGTTAATCACCGGGATTATTTCCAAATTGTGTTCCATAGCAAGGTACAGATTGGCAACGGTCTGCGCCTGCACACCCTGCGCTGCATCTATGAGAAGTAAAACACCTTCGCATGAGGCAAGGGCCCTTGATACCTCATAGGAAAAGTCTACATGGCCAGGAGTATCAATAAGATTCAAACTGTAGACTTTTCCGTTTTTAGCACGATAAGGTAGTGTAATAGCCTGACTCTTAATTGTAATTCCACGTTCTCTTTCGATGTCCATGTTGTCAAGCATTTGATCTTTGAATGTCCGTTCATCTGATATTCCGGTAAATTGGATCAAACGGTCTGCCAATGTTGACTTACCGTGATCTATATG
>MVQR01000363.1 GCA_002067815.1 Syntrophus sp. PtaB.Bin001
GCGCTGTATACTTCTTCTTCTCGACGGCCTCGGTGACCGAAGCCATCCAGTCCTGAACGGCCTTACACCCCTCCAGGCCGCCCATACGCCAAACCTCGACAGAATTGCGGAAAGAGGTATGAACGGGCTTTTTCACGCTTATCTTCAGGGCGCAGCCCTGCCCAGTGAACTTGCCCACTTCCTCATGTTCGGTTACCGGATAGAGGAATTTCCAGGACGGGGCGCAGTGGAAGCGCTGGGTGAAGGACTTGACATCCGGGAGGGCGATGTGGCCCTGTTGGCCCGCATCTTTTCAGTTTCGGAGGAACGGAACAACCTCATTCTCCGTCATGAAAATCCCGATCTGGACAGGGAAAGCTGCGGCATTCTTCATGAAGCGGTGAAGCATTTCCGGTGGAACGGCATAGAAACCGAGTTTTTGCCCACCAACGGGATAGGAGGCATTCTCCTTCTTCGGGGTAACTTATCGAACGCAGTCACCGATTCCAATCCGATTATCGAAGGCCGCCCGCTGATGGAGGTCCTTCCCCTGCGGTCTATGGAAGCCGATCCCCGTGCCAGGGAAACTGCCGAGGTTCTCAATGCTTATCTCCGCTGGAGCTATTGGACACTTTCGGAACACCCGTTAAACAAGGAACGCTTGCACAAAAAGCTTCCGCCGATTAATGCCGTCGGGACCCAGCGGGCTGGAAAAATTGGCAGGCTCCCTTCCTTTACTGAGAAATGGGGACTCAAGGGATTAATGATTGCCTCCGGCGCTGTTTACCAGGGACTTGGGCAAGTCGTGGGAATGGAAACCTTCAAGGTCAGAGATACGGACGATCCCGGTCGGGACATTCGGCAGCGGCTTGAGATCGCCCATAAGGCTCAGGAGTTCGATTTCGTTCACGTCCATACCAAAGCGACCGACGAGGCGGGACATACGAAGGACCCTCTTATCAAGAAAAAGGTGATTGAAGCCATCGACGAGGCGCTTGCCTATGCCGTCGAAGAGATCCTTCCAGACGAAGATGTGTTGTTTATCGTTACCGCCGACCACTCCACCGCATCCTCCGGTACGATGATCCATACCGGCGAAAGTGTGCCGCTGGTCATGACCGGGAAATACATTCGTAAAGATTCCGTCCGAAAATTCGACGAAGTGAGCTGTGCATGCGGCGGACTGAATCTCGTCCGGGGCAGGGAACTAATGTATCTGATTCTGAACTTTCTTGACCGCGGGAAACTCTGGGGGCTCATGGACTCTCCCGATGACCAGCCTTTCACTCCAGGCAGGTACACGCCCCTGCGGGTAGATTGATTTCATGAGTGAGGCAATTAAAAAATGATCGACAAACTGGTCCCCGAAGCGGAAATGGGGGTAATCCACGGCCGCTTCCAGGTTTTCCATAACGACCACATGGTTTATCTCCTGTCGGGCATGGCCCTCTGTAGGCATCTGGTCATAGGAATCACGAACCCGGACCCGATGTTGACAAGAAGTGAAACCGTCGATCTGAAGAGAAGCGATCCGACATCCAATCCACTGACCTATTTCGAGCGATACCTTATGATCCGAACCGCCATGGAAGAAGCAGAGATTGAGTCGTCCCGTTTTTCCGTAGTTCCTTTCCCTATCAACATCCCAGAACTTTATCGTTACTACGTCCCCCTCGATGCTGTGTTTTTTCTTTCCATCTATGACGCCTGGGGAAAGCGGAAACTGGAGTATTTCAAGGCACTCGGGCTGACCACTCTTGTACTCAGGGATGTGCCTGCAGATCAGAAGGGTTTGAGCGCCACCGACGTCCGCCGCCGGATGGCGCAAAGTGAACCATGGGAAGAATTCGTGCCACCATCAGTGGCCCTACTCATGAAAAAGTGGGCTATTCCCGACAGGCTCAGGAAAATGAGTCAATGTAGGTAAACACCGTTTCATATATCAAAGCCACTCCGCACTGTTGCCACAACGCTTAGGCTATCAATCCATCAACCCGCTGTTTCCCTTGGCACAGAGTAGCCCGACGGCATCCGCCCGGCATCTGCGGCAATGGTACATCTGCGGAATATAAAATGAGGCGATATCCCGAAGACGGGCCATCTCGGCGGCGTCAGGCTCCTCCAGATTTTCAAAGGGAGTATTCGCAACCGGGATCATGGGGATGCAGTTCATCACGTCCGCGCCCCAGTCCGCCGCCTTTTGAGCAATCGCCGCGATGTGGCCGGTATTGACGCCGGGGATGACCACTGTGTTGATTTTCACCATCAGGTTTCTGGTTTTCAACCTTGCCATGGCCTCCTGTTGACGGGCAATAAGGAGCTCCGCCGCTTCTTTGCCTCGCCGGGTCTGATGATCCAGAGAAACTCGGGAGTATATCCGCTGGCCGACGAGCGGATCGACGGCATTGACGGTGACCGTTACATGGGTCACGCCGTTGTCCGCCAGATCATCGACATATCCGGCCAGATTCAGGCCGTTGGTGGAAATGCACAGGAGCAGTTCCGGATAGGCGGCGTGCACGGCATGTATCGTTTCGAGGGTGCGCCCCGGATCGCACAGGGGATCACCCGGTCCGGCAATGCCGACAACGGAAATGTCGCGCCGGGAACCCAGAAGCCGGCCGAGATAAGCCAGGGCTTCAGCTGGTTCCAGGATGCGCCGGGTCACGGCCGGCCGGCTTTCGTTGGCACAATCATAGAGCCGGTTGCAGAAGTTGCAGGAAATATTGCAATCGGGCGCCACGGGCAGGTGTACCCGCCCCCAGCGCGCAGATGCACTCCCGTAAAAACAGGGGTGATCGGAAACAGCTCTTCTTACACATAATCCGGTCTGTATCATATCACACCCGCTTTCGGCCGACTTTAATAGCATCGACCGGACAGGACTTCAGACAGTCTCCGCAATTTGTGCAATTGACTTCATCAGGACGAGTCCCCATTTCA
>MVQR01000364.1 GCA_002067815.1 Syntrophus sp. PtaB.Bin001
CCCTTCTGGATTTGATCGATAAGTACCGGATGCACACGATCCAGTGCGGACCCGATGTGAAAATGAACGCTGTCTCTCTTGAGATTCGAAAATCCGAAATAGCCGGGAAAGATAATCGCCCTCAGCGTTTCCAGAACGTCCCGAATCACGTTCTGGGAAGGCAGGGACTGGTTCTGCTGATTTTTCCTATATCCCCCGTTGAGCCCGTGATCGATGGAGCAAAGGGCATCTACCAGCGATGCCATTTCATCATCGGAAGAAGGCTCTTTTCTGTTTTCCCATGATATTTCCGTGTTGATCATCTTGATAACCTTTTTTCTATATGATTCGATTTCGGCAGCCGTCTGCCGTTAAATGATCCGCTATTTCGGACGGTAATTCAGCATCCGCTCGATACTGTCGTATGCCCGTTTGGCGATTTCGACAGGCGGATTCACTTCGTGTACTTTATCCTGCAGGCTCCACAGAACCTTCTCCAGGGTAATCCGTTTCATGTTCGGACAAACGGCCTGTTCGGAAACCGGATAAAAGACCTTTCCCGGATTTTCCTTCTTCATTCGATGAATAATCCCCACTTCTGTGCCGACGATGATTTCGGTTGCGGCCGATTCCTGCACGTAACGGCACATTCCCTCCGTTGAGGCGACTTTATCCGCCAGGTGAGTCACGGCAGGGCGGCATTCCGGATGGACTATGACTACGGCCCTGGGATGCAGCGCCTTTTCCCGTTCGATGTCTTCCGGCAGAATTTTTGCGTGGGTGGGACAGAACCCGTGCCAGACGATAAACTTCATTCCCGTCTGTTCCGCCACATAAGCCGCCAGATATTGATCCGGCACAAAGATGATTTCCGGCTCACCCTTCAGGACCTCTTTGGCCATCGTCACGGCGTTGGCTGAAGTGCAACAAAGATCACACTCAGCCTTTACTGCCGCCGAGGTGTTCACATAGCAGAGAACCTTGGCGCTGGGATGTTTGGCTTTCAGTTCCCGCAACTGCTCTCCGTTGATCATGTCAGCCATAGGGCAGCCGGCGTCCGGGTCAGGCAGCAGGACGGTCTTCTCCGGCGAGAAGATCTTTGCAGTCTCGGCCATGAAGTGGACACCGCAAAAGACAATCACTTCAGCATCCGTCGAAGCGGCCTGAAGAGACAGCCCCAGGGAATCTCCCACAAAATCGGCGACATCCTGCACTTCCGGACGCTGGTAATTATGCGCCAGGATTACGGCCCGGCGTTCCTTTTTCAATTTCTGTATTTTTTCAATGATATTTTCCATGTTACATGCTCCTTCGTTCGGAGAAATGGGCTTTGGTCAACAGGAAAACCGCCAATTCGGCCAACAGATTCGGCCTGCAGGAAACGGTTTTTCCATTTCGGATATAACTGGCTTTGAGCATTTCTATTCCTTTCCGCAAACAGAATTCTCTGAAGTCGCATATACTGAGAAAACGCACATTCGGTGAATCGTACCAGCGGTAAGGCAGTGCCGCCGTTACGGGAGATTTCCCCTGGAAGAAAAGCCGCCAACGCGAACCGATCCAGGCAAAGTTCGGAAAGCCGACGATTACCTGTTGGCCAACACGCAGTGCATTCTCCAGAAGGTCGTCCACCCGTCTCACTTCCTGCAGGCTTTGGTTTAGGATGACGTAATCAAAGGATTTGTCGGGATATTCCAGCAGTCCGCTTTCAATGTCGCCATGGCAGACGTTGAGACCTTTCTTCACACACTCGTAAACCGCACTCTCATTCAGCTCAATCCCCTGTCCCCGGGTGTTTCGACTTCTAGCGAGGAATGCCATCAGATCGCCGCCGCCACACCCCAGATCAAGAATACGGGCACCGGAATCGATCATCTCGCCGATAATCTGGTAGTCCAGAGGAATATTATCTTTATTTTCACTGACGCTCATAACTGCTTTTTAAAAAATTCCTTATCAATGTTGTCTCCCCTTCTGTTTCCACCAGAAAAGCGTCGTGGCCGTAAGTGGAATTTAGTTCACAGTAGGTCACTTCGGCCTGAGCTTTCTTCAACTGCCGCACGATGTCCTGGGACTGACTGGAAGGGTAAAGCCAATCCGACGAGAAAGAAATAATGAGGAACCGTGTATCGCGGGTCCGCGCTGAAAGCAGCCGGTCTCCCGAAAGATCGAAATAGTCCAGTGCCCGGGTGATGTAGAGATAGGAATTGGCATCAAATCTTTTTACGAATTGATTTCCTCGGTAATGAAGGTATCCGCCGACCTCGAATTCCGGCGCAAAAGGAACTTCTTTCAGGCCTTGTGTCCGGTTGCGGGAGAATTTCTCTTCCATGGATGTTTCGCTCATGAAAGTGATGTGTCCGATCATCCGGGCGATGGCAAGTCCTCTGTCGGGTGCTCCGTATTCATAATAGTTCCCCGAATGCCAGGTCGGATCGGCCATGATGCTCTGCCTAATTACTTCGTTGAAGGCGATCTGGAGCGGCGAATGCCGTGAGGTCGTGGCAATGGGGATAGCGGAACGCACCCGCTCCGGATAGGACGCAGCCCACTGCAAGGTCTGCATACCGCCCATGGAGCCGCCGGCGACACAAAGCAACTTTTCAATGCCGAAATAGTCGATCAGATGGCGCTGGGCCTCGACCATATCCCGAATCGTGATAACGGGAAAGCTCAGTCCATAGGGTTTCCCGGTTTCCGGATTCAGAGACGCCGGCCCGGTCGAACCCTTGCATCCTCCGATCACATTGGAGCAGATGACGAAATAACGATCCGTATCGAAGGCTTTCCCCGGACCGATCATGTTATCCCACCAACCTTCTTTCTCTTCGCCGGGATGGCGACCTGCCGCGTGGGCATCTCCGGAAAGGGCATGGCAGATCAGGATGGCATTGGACTTAAGTGGATTCAGCTGTCCATAAGT
>MVQR01000365.1 GCA_002067815.1 Syntrophus sp. PtaB.Bin001
AAGCGGTTATGATGCGGTAGCTCAAGCCCTTGTCCGCACTATTGATTGCGACGATTTCTCGGTTAAGCTTCAGTTTAATCCCCGGCGGATCGTCAGCAGCAGCGCCAAGGTGGATCCGGCCGCCATTGCGGCACGGCCCTGTTTCCTTTGCCCGGCCAATCTGCCGGAAGCCCAGTTAGGAATCCTTTACCGGAGGCAATTCCTGATCCTGTGCAATCCCTTCCCTATTTTTTCCAGCCATTTTACAATCAGTTCGCTGGAACACCGGCCTCAGGCCATTGAAGATAACCTGGATGTTTTCCTTTATCTCGCCCGGGATCTGGCGCCCTCTTTTGCCGTATTCTATAATGGCCCTCAATGCGGTGCATCCGCTCCCGATCATCTGCACTTTCAGGCCTGCCCGGTGGGCAGCCTGCCCATCGAGACCGAGTTGGATGACGGTCGCCTTATTCTACCGATAAGCAAACATCTTTACTCATCTGTATATCGTGCAGAAAACCTGGGTCGCGCCACACTTTTCATCGAGGGATCAGATATCGGCGCTGTAAAGGAAACAATGCAAAAGATTCTCGCCGTCATGAAGAGCGCCGGCGCCACGGAGATGGAACCCATGCTGAATATTCATGCCACATTTAAAGAGGGGAAATGGCGGATTTTACTCTTCCCAAGACAAAAAAACCGTCCTGATCTTTATTACCTCGAAGGAACGGAGCAGGTTTTAATCAGCCCTGGAAGCGTCGAAATGGGAGGATTACTGGTTGCCCCTGTAGAGAGGGACTTCCGAAGGCTGAATCCCGAAATCATCCGCCACATCTACAGGGAAGTATCCGTGCATCCAGTTCTTTTGGAAAGATGGGCTCATCAACTCTCCCTGACGACGGATTGATTCCCGAGTTTCCCCGTTTCCGCCAATTCCTCCAATCCTTGTCGATCAAGAAGAATAATATCCTTCCCTTTGACTTCGATCAGAGAAAGGCTGCTCATCTTGGCGAGTATCCGTGAAAGGGTTTCCGGGATCGTTCCCAGCAGGCTGGCCAGTTGCCCCTTGGAGATACTAAGAGTCAGGCAGTCCCCCTGCCCTTCTTCATTGCTTAGGTAAAGCAGATAAGAAGCCAGTCGGCCGGGAACCTCCTTGAGAGTAAGGTTTTCAATCTGGACTGTAAACTGCCGCAGTCGCAGTGATAAATCGGCAAGAAGATTCAGGCAGAGGGTCGGATTGCCGGAAATAAGCGACACGAAGGCCACCCGGGGGAAGAACAAGAGGTGGCTTTTTAAAAGGGTTACCGCATTTGCCGGAAACTGTTTTCCCGAGAAAACGGCAACTTCACCAAAAGAATTTCCCGCCCCGTAGATATGAAGAATCTGTTCCTTCCCCTCCTGGGATAGCTTGAAGATTTTCACCTGTCCGGAAGCCACAACATAAAAGCCTTTTCCATCATCACCTTCTGCAAAAATCTCTTTCCCTTTGTCATAAAAACGGTCCTGGGCAATGCCCCGAATCCGGTCCAATTGATGCTCAGGAAGCCCTTTGAATAAGGGGATCGATCCGATAATCTGCGTAACCTTGTCCATGATGGTCCTTTTATAAGAAAATTTGTCTTGCTCTTGATCTAAGTCAAGGAGAAAATGAAAATATTATGGGGTAATGGCTCCAGGAATCAAGAGGGATATCAACAATAAAAACCCTCGTTGAAACTAAAAATTCATTATCTAACGGATTAAGGAGGCAAGACATGTTTTGTTTTCAATGTGAACAGACGGCAAATGGGACAGGTTGCACGAAGGGCGGTGTATGCGGGAAAAGTCCGGAAGTGGCGGCACTGCAGGACCTTCTTATTTATGCACTGAAAGGGTTGTCACTTGTAGCCCTTGAAGGAGAAAAAGTCGGCGTTCGAGATGACGAAACAGACCGTTTCACAAGTGAAGCGCTCTTTGCCACCCTGACTAATGTTAATTTTGATCCAGACCGCTTTGTAGTTCTACTTAATAAGGTCGCCAAGCTGCGCGAACAGCTCAGCGAACGAGTGAACAAAGCGGGAGGCAAAGTAGACTTTTCCGATGCCGCTGTGTCTTTCCAACCTGCAGCCACACTAGAAGAACTTGTCGCACAGGGGGAAAAGGTTGGAATAAAGGCCGATCCTCAGGCTGATCCCGACATTTCGGCATTGAAAGAGCTCCTCACATACGGTGTCAAGGGTATTGCGGCTTACGCCGATCACGCCCGCATTCTTGGTAAAACCGACGAGTCGATTACCCACTTTCTTTACGAAGCACTGGCCGCCACCCGCAACGCCGCCTTGGGAGTAAATGATCTGGTTACTCTCGTGCTTAAATGCGGCGAGGTAAATCTCAAGACAATGGAACTCCTCGATGCGGCCAATACGGGGGCTTACGGTCATCCGGTTCCCACGGCGGTTCCTTTAGGGGCAAAGAAGGGAAAAGCAATCCTCGTTTCCGGACATGACCTCAAAGATCTCGATGACCTTCTTCAACAGACAGCCGGAAAAGGAATTAACGTTTATACTCACGGAGAGATGCTCCCCTGCCACGGCTACCCGGAACTGAAGAAACATCCCCATTTCTACGGCCATTACGGAACAGCCTGGCAGAATCAGAAAAAGGAATTCGACGCCTTCCCCGGGGCCATACTTATGACTACCAACTGTATTCAAAAACCGGCGGAGTCATACAAAGACAATATTTTTACCACCGGTTTAGTGGGATGGCCGGGAGTCACACATATTGCCGACAAAAACTTCGCCCCCGTAATAGATAAAGCCCTGGCCATGCCCGGTTTCCCGGAAGATACCCCCGGAAAATCCATTATGGTGGGATTTGCCCGAAATGCAGTTCTTGAAGTAGCCGATAAGGTCATTGAAGCGGTGAAGAGCAAGGCCA
>MVQR01000366.1 GCA_002067815.1 Syntrophus sp. PtaB.Bin001
GCATGGCCCCTTCAGATCCAGAGAGGAGCTGAAAAAGGTCCGGCGCCTTGGACCGAAGGCATTTGAACAGGCGGCTGGATTCCTCAGGATCAGGGATGGCCTCTATCCTCTGGATGCCAGCGCGGTCCATCCGGAAAGTTACCGGATTGTAGAAAATATGGCCCAAGATCAGGGCTGTTCAGTCAGCGACCTGATTCATGATGAAGAGTTGCGGAAACGGATCGAATTGGGAAAATATGTGACCGACAGGATCGGTCTTCCTACATTGAAGGATATCATGGCTGAGCTGGCCAAGCCGGGGCGAGATCCGCGCGAGCACTTGGAAAATGTTACCTTTGCTGAAGGGATTGAGAAGATAAGCGATCTGATCCCGGGAATGAAGGTTCCTGGTGTGGTGACGAACGTCACAGCGTTTGGCGCCTTTGTTGATATAGGCGTACATCAGGATGGTCTTGTCCATCTCAGCCAACTGGCTGATGTATTCGTCAAGTCTGCCCAGGATGTGGTCAAAGTTAATCAGAAAGTGGAGGTGACAGTCCTTGCCGTTGATCTGGAGAGAAGCCGGATCTCCCTGTCTATGAAGAAATCACCGAAGCCGACGAAGATAGTGCTCTGACGGTGACTTGGAATTACTTGTTCCAGTTCTCTTCAAGAGAACGCAGCAGATTGTAAAAGTCACCTTCCGTGTCGATATTGCGGTTTCTGACTTTTAGAGTTTTGGAATCCACAAGGCTATTAAAGGCGATTCCATCAATTTCAAGATTATCCCGCACAGTCACCATCTCCCCGAACCTACCCTGTTCAACAAGGCGGTATGCGCCGACGCCTAGCTGCGAGGTAAGAAGGGCGTCATACAGCGAAGGCGGATTCTGCCTGGTTTCATAACCTGTGATTTGCGGCTTGAAATTCTTGCTGGTGCCGGTTTTTTCTTCATATACGCTTTCCAGGACTTTCGCCAGGCGTTCACCGATTTTCGCCTCCGCCAGGCGAAGATTGCCGAAGCGGTCCTTATCCATTTTGGTTTTTTCTTTCTCGGTCAGCAATTCCGCAATACCCTCGGCAATGCAGAAAATACCGTAACCGCGGCCACGCCGCTCGCGCTGAATAACAATATCAGCCAGTTCCTGAGCAAGTTCCTCCAGACTGAACGGTTTGTTTTCATAATCCTCGGGTATGATGGCCTTGGTGCCACGGCCGTAAATGCTGGCAGCGGCGGTATACCAGCCGGCTTTTCGTCCCATGAGCTCCACAACATGATAGCTGTTGGTCGCCTTGGCGTCGTCATAGAGCCCGCGCACGATCCGGCCCGCCGCCTCGGCAGCCGTAAAATAGCCGAAGGTCCAGGGTATGCCGGAATAATCATTGTCGATGGTTTTGGGAACATGCACAACCCCGTGAAAGGGGAAGCTTTCATCGGCCGACAGGCTCCTGCGGGCCAGTTCCTGAACGAAATTGGCTGTTTTAAGGGTATCGTCGCCACCGATTGATATGAGCGCGCCGACCTTCAGATATTTGAACGTGTCGATAATGCGGTTGAGGATTTCGGTTTTTTTCGGATCATCAAGATCAGACAGGCTTTTGATATCCTTGCCGGGGTTTGCACGTGATGTTCCCAGAATAAAGCTGTTGGCTTCGATGGCATTCGAAGCGATTGTTTGATTGATATGGATGAAATGTTTGCCGGGCTCCAGATACTGCGGCGGCGAATCCTGGAGATATTCATAGCCGTTATTGAATCCGATAACGCTTATGCCGTTATCGAGAAATTGCTTGGCGGCGCCCGAAAGAACACGGTTGGCGCCGGGGGCCGGACCTCCGGAATGCAGCAGGGCGACTTTCAGGCCCAGCCTTTTAAGCCTTGCAATGTTCGGTGTAAGCGCTTCGAAATGCGACGATTGATCACTCATGAATACCTCCTTAAAACACGCCATTACCGGCGGAAGAGATCTGTATATATCCGTTAGAGTGCGGAGCTACATGCAAAGTATCGTTACAGCTGCCCTGGTTGGGATGTGAAACGGACACATGACGACCCGACTCAGCCCGATGGCGGCGTGCCGAAATCCCCTTTAAACAAAATGCTTGCAAAATGTCTACTGGAAATGGGTGCCTGTCTTGATGGTCGAGGGTATAGAAGTCGCCCAACGTTTTATTAGCGACATTATCGCAAAAAAGATACCACCTTCACATAAGGAAGGAACTTCCGTATTCAACACAGAAGAAAAAACCAACTACGTTAGCTTATAAGCTGACAATTACAGTCTGAAGGCAAGCGAAAGAAGGATTTCAAATAATAAGGCAGAGCCATTTCAGAAGACTCTGCCTTTACTTATCTCTTCGACTATTTTTCTGTTGGATGAGGTAATTCAGGTATCGCCAAGGAGTAAAACTTCACCAACCCCACATCATACCAGGGCCGTGACCACGCCCGCCCCAACGCCCTCCTCCATGCCAACCACCAAACTGCAAAGCGTGTTCAAACATAGCAAGGTGGTAGCGCGTTTGAATCAGAAGGTTGTTGAGAATCCGGGCAGTGTCGCGATCTTCGGCATTCTTGATCAGCCATTCATAACGTGGGATGAGATCGCGTTCCATTTTTACGCACAGCTGATAAGCCTCATCGAGCGTCTTCGTGTCTTTCACCGCCGGGGGCTTGCCATCCGAGGGAAGGCCATAGGCAGCCAAAAGTCGTTCGATTGTCATGACATGGTCTTGCTCCTGCGGTATGACCATGTGGTAAGGCATATAGGTATTGTACTTTTCCGCATCCGTCGCATACTGCTCGAAAGAAAGTCTTTCCAGTGCCAGGATCTCACGCAGCTTTCCGACCCACTCCTTGTTCTTGGGAACGGGCAGTTTATTAGGC
>MVQR01000367.1 GCA_002067815.1 Syntrophus sp. PtaB.Bin001
CCTGATATGCATTATCATGCCGGCAGCGTGGTTGAAGTGCTGGCCATGATTGGTTCCGGAGCCGGCGTGTCCCTTCTGCCAAAAGATGTGGCAGTCATATCTCATCCCGGTGTCACTTTGATCGCCATAGAGGAAAGATTGGAGCCGATCGTATATACTGCCGCATGGCGGCCAAACTATAACCGCTTGATCATTGACCAACTGTTGGGACAATTCAATTTACAAATTTAAGTTTCAGGAAGGCTGGAGTTATCTACAGACAGGCTTTCATTTATCTCCCCCCTTTACAGCTGACCATATTTATTGACACTGAAGTCGCCTCTTTTATATACTTAATTCGGTGAAACAGGCAGAAAACTCAGATCAAAACCTGATCTACGTCAGTGAAGTGGTTTATTGATAAAATCTGAAGAACTGATGAAGGAAATGTCTAATGTGACTGATCATCATACATAGGAATGCTTAAACGCAACGGCATGACGTCAACTCCACGAACATCTTAATATAAATGTCAGGGGTTTGAAATGCTGGATAACAATAATTACCTTGAGAAGTGGAAGACAAGTTATCCTGAAAAATTTGCCGATGAAGCGGTAATATTCAGCCATATTCGCCGAGGCGACCGCATCTTCGTTTCTTCCGGTTGCGGGGAGCCACAATATCTGGTCAGTTCACTGGTCAAATACGTAGAATCACACCCCAAGGCCTTTTTTGACACGGAAATCATTCATATTTATTCCTTTGGGATCGCTCCGTACACCGATCCGAAATTCAAGACCAATTTTCGCCACAATTCTTTTTTTGTAGGAGATAACACCAGAACATCCGTCAATGACGGCTCTTCCGATTATACACCCATCTCCATGTCCAGCGTACCGGCCCTGCTGCACAGCGGCTTTGTCAAAATCGATGTCGCACTGATCCAGACATCGCCACCTGATGAGCACGGGTTCCTCAGCCTCGGCGTGAGCATCGACATGGTCAAGGCCGCCATCGAAAAGGCCTCCGTGATTATCGCTCAGGTCAACTCGAATATGCCGCGCACGCATGGAGACGGCTTCATTCACATCAAGGATGTCCAGTATATTCTTCCTCATGATGAACCCCTGTTGGAATTGCAGGGAACCGTTTCCAGCGAAACGGCGCAGAAAATCGGCCAGTATGTTTCCCGTCTGGTTCAGGACGGCGATACGATTCAGGTGGGATTCGGCATTCTTCCCAATGAAATCATGGCCAACCTGGGAAACAAGAAGCATCTGGGAGTACATACGGAACTCCTCAGCGACGGCCTGATCAACCTCATGAAACTCGGGGTGATCGACAATTCCCAAAAGATGCTGAACCGGGGTAAGACGATCGCCACCTTCTGCATGGGAAAAAAGGAAGCCTACGAATATATTCACGACAACCCTGCCATTTCCTTCCGCACGATTGATTATACCAACGATCCCCTCGTCATCGCCCAGGAAGACAACATAGTAGCCATCAACAGCGCCCTGGAAATCGATCTGACCGGGCAGGCCACCTCCGAATCCATCGGCAGCGTGTTTTACAGCGGTATCGGCGGCCATCAGGATTTCATGCGCGGAGCCATTATGGCGCGGAATGGAAAGACGATTCTGACCCTGCAATCGACCGCACTGGATGGCAGCGTCTCCCGCATTGTTCCCGTTTTGTCCGAAGCGGCGGGAGTCACGCTGAACCGGGGCGATGTACGTTATGTCGTTACGGAATTCGGGATTGCCTATCTTCATGGTAAGACAATTCGGGAAAGGGCCATGGACCTCATTGCCATCGCTCATCCGAAGTTCAGGCCCTGGCTTTTGGAGGAAGCAAAAAAGCGGGGACTAATTTACCGTGACCAGGCTTTTCTTCCCGGGGGAAAAGGCGAATATCGGGAATATCTGGAAGCATACCGGACAACTGCAGGGGGGTTACATGTCCTGTACCGCCCCTTTAAAATCAGCGACGAACCTCTTTATAAAGATTTCGTTTATGCCCTGTCCGACGTCAGCATCTATCGCCGCTTCTTTTCCGGACGCCTGGACATGCCTCACGAGCGGATACAGGATATGGTAATCGTTGACTATTCCAAAGAAATGGCCATCTGCGCCGTTATTGCCCAGGATAAAAAAGAGATAATCGTAGGCGTCGGACGATACTACATCGATGAAAGCTCCCATTCGGCTGAAATCGCCTTTGCCGTCCGCGATGATTACCAGAGAAAAGGCATCGGTTCTGGATTGCTTGCCTACCTCACGTATCTTGCCAAAAGACAAGGGCTTCTCGGTTTTACCGCTGAAGTTCTTTCGGGAAACGAGCCGATGCTCCATACCTTCGCCAAGGGAGGCTTCGATATCTCCAGAAAATTGGAGAGTGGAATCTATAAACTGGAATTGGCCTTCAGGGATTGACCCGATTATCTGTAGCGGGCACAACACCGGAAGCCAACTTTTCATTTTAATCCAATAACTTAATGAGATTATCAAAAGAGGAGAATCTGTGGGGAAGTGAAAATCGCTACATCAGCAGGTTACAGCTTTTTATCAAAAGATCTCTTGGGTTTGGATACCCTTGTTTTTAAGGCCAAGTCATCAAACAGTGACATTGTGCTTTTATGTTACACAAACATGAAGCAAAACGATCTCAGATGAGAATGATATAACTAACTTAAGCAATTAGACTGGTCATCATGCGATATTACACAACGAAAGAAGTGATTGAGAAATACCAGTTTACACAGGATTTTATGAATCAGTGTCTGAGCATGTTGCGCCCTTTTTTCCAGGAACATATAACGAGGGGGGACATGAACTCCTTCCTCTTTGATTCCGAGGCAATGAATTTTTTCGCTATAATGG
>MVQR01000368.1 GCA_002067815.1 Syntrophus sp. PtaB.Bin001
GGAAATGCATCCTAACCGCATGCAGAATTTTTGTTGCAACGGCGGAAGCGGCCTCCTTGTCATGCCGGAATATCGGTCTCTTCGGTTGGAAGCCGCAAAAATAAAAGCAGAACAGTTGAAAACCACCAAGGCAAGAATCGTGTGCACAATGTGCCATAATTGCCGCGAGGCTCTTGCTGATATTATTGATCATTTTCAGCTGGACATGGAAGTGGTCCAAATCATGGATCTTGTTGCCCGCGCTCTTCTACAGCCGGAAAAGAAAACAGGCGATGGATTTTCGGCTAAAACAACTGCACCTGAGTATGGATGAACACTTAGATAGCTAAAAAATACAGGAAGGAAACTGAAATGACACCGGAAGAGATGAAAGAAAGGGCCATCCTGATTATGACGAAGGGGTTTCGTTGCAGTCAGTCGGTTCTCACGGTTGGGCTGGAAAAAATTGGCAAGGAATACAATGATGGATTGTTCAGGTCTATCTGTGCATTTGCAGCCGGACTAGCAGGCACTGGCAATGTATGTGGAGGTGTCGCGGGAGCACTCGCCGTATTCGGCCTGGTTTTCGGTCGCAGCAGGGACGATGAAAAGGAGGATCCTCTATTATGGCCGTATTGTCAGGAATTTATGAGCTGTTTTCAGAACGAGACTGTCCCGGGAAGTATTTTCTGCCGGGACATTACCGGGGTGGATTGGAAAGATCAGCATCAGGTCAAAGATTACTATAACGGTGAGAAACGTCAGGAATGCCTGCGGTTAATTGGAGAAGCGGCAAGAATAGTCGGTGAACTCCTTGATGAATACCAGGAAGAGAGGAAGCATGCATAAAGCGTTAAATACAATAGAGTATATTCGTTGAAATGCATTTTTTTTACATCAGCTGTTTGATCGGGTTTTTCGCTGGAATTTTCAGTGGTCTTCTGGGAATTGGAGGAGGCGTTATCCTGGTGCCACTGATCATGCATTTCTTCAAGCTGATGCAACGTCAGGCGCAGGCTATAAGTATGGCCGTCATGGTCTTTACAGGGATAACGGCGGCCGCCACATATGCCTTAAATGACACCATCGACTACTTCGCTGCGCTGGCCCTCGCTGCCGGCGCAATTATTCCTGCAAGATGGGGAGTCATATATAGCCATAGACTTGCAGATTGGAAACTGCGGAGAGCATTTGGTTTCTTTTTGGTCGCCATGTCGCTGTTTCTTCTTATCAAACCTTATGTCACACCCTTCTTCGCTCCAATGACCGGATTGTATAAAGGATTGGCTCTTTTGATCATCGGTATTATTTCCGGAACATTATCGGGAATTATGGGTGTCGGCGGGGGGGTAATCATGATTCCGGCAATGGTTCTTCTGATGGGATTAAACCAAGTTGTTGCTCAAGGGACTTGCTTATTGTGCATAGTTCCGACAAGCGCCATAGGCGCTTATACGCACTGGAGGCTTGGAAATATCAGGGAGACGCTTTTGCCCGGACTGCTGTCAGGAATTCTTTTAGGAGTTTTTTCAGGAGGCAATCTGGCATATCAGTTCCCCGAATGGATATTAAGAATTGCATTTACAGCAATACTGATTGTAAGAGGCATCCTTTATATTAGAACCGCACCGCCGGATCACATAGTGCAACAATCGATGCAGTGATAATTTTCCTCCCGGTCTATAGTTACAAAATTAGTATATTTAATATTTCATATTAATTACTTGCATAATTATTTATTCCCTAAGTGTTACCATTTTGTAAAAAGTACCGCTTGAATTTGCGTTCTGAATGGCATATCGGGGCTTTACGTGTTAGACCATCAGGCCGCTCCCTATATAAAAGATAGGGTAAATGGCAAACGAGAAACCACAATTTTTTTATCATACGAATTGTCCGATGTCGTTACACAAAAAATCCCTCCCAACGGGAGGGATCATATAAAAGTTTGAATACGTCTTACTGTCTCGAAAGGGGGTTTTATGGGCGAAACGGATTACAAAAAAAGGGTAAGGCATCAATACAAAGAACTATTGGAAAACTGCAAGGTCCAAATGGAACGCTTCGACAAGGAGCTTCCCCCTCCCCGGGAAGACCTGAGTTCAATTCTTAAAGAACATGGGGTGTCCCGTCGGGATTTTCTCAAGTGGACCTCTTTAATGACGGCGGCCCTGATGCTGCCCCCAGTATTCAAACCCATGGTAGCCAAGGCGGCAGAGAATTTCAGCCGTCTGCCGGTTGTATGGCTTCATTTCGCAGAATGTACCGGCTGTAGCGAAGCGCTGTTACGTTCATCTCATCCTGATGTGGCAAGCATCCTCCTGGAAACTATTTCTCTCGAATATCATGAGACAATCATGGCCGCTGCTGGGGACCAAGCTGAAAAATGTCTTGAGCAGGCTCTTAAAGATTTCCCCGGTAAATTTATCTGCGTCATCGAGGGAGCGATCCCCCGCGGCCTTAATGGACAATACATGAGGCTTGGTCCAAAGGGGAAGACTGGTCTTGAAATCGGCAAGGAAGTCACTTCCAAGGCTGCAGCGACTATCGCCATTGGAGCATGTGCCGTTAATGGCAACATTGTTGCCGCCCATCCGAACCCTACTGATGCCACGGGTGTCGGCAAGGCTCTTGGCATTTCCACTGTTAATATTGCCGGTTGCCCGCCTAATACTGTCAATTTCGTGGGAACGCTTCTTTATTACCTTATGTTCGGTGCTCTGCCTCCTCTTGATTCTCAGGGACGCCCTCTCTGGGCTTACGGCAAGCGCATTCATGATGTCTGTGAACGACGTCCGCACTATGATGCAGGCGAATTTGTGGAAGAGTGGGGAGATGAAGGAGCCAAAAAAGGCTGGTGCCTTTACAAGGTGGGATG
>MVQR01000369.1 GCA_002067815.1 Syntrophus sp. PtaB.Bin001
ATCCGCCGAGGAAGTATTTGCCGCCGGAGATTGCTGCGAGACGCTCGATCTGGCTCAAAATAGCGTTCATGTAATCGGCCTTTGGCCTGCGGCCGTGGAACAAGGCTATTTTGCGGCGTTAAACATGGCCGGCATCCGATCCGGTTATCCCGGAAGCGTCGTGATGAACAGTTTAAAAACAAAATCGTTTCACCTCATATCGGCCGGGCTTTTGAAAGGCGAACCCGGATTGAAAATCTACGAAAAAAATGTCCCGGTCAAAAAACAGTTCAGAAAAATCGCCTTCAGGGGGGATGTGCCTGTGGGCATGGCCTTTTACAACTGTCCCGAAGAAGCCGGACTGTTTGTCAACCTGATTAAAAAAGGCATGCCCCTTCCGGTAAATCCCGAAAAGGTCGTAAGTGGAGATGTCAGCATCAGTGACATCATGAAACCTTTGTAAAGGAGGTTTTGATGAAAACTGTAATCGTCAAGCCTGAACGGTGCGTAGGGTGCCATCAATGCAGCTTTCAGTGCGCGGTTGCCCATTCTGCAAGTAAAACCCCAATGGGGGCTGTTTCTGAAGCCATCCTTTCAAAGCCGCGCATTCGCATCCATCAATCAAGCGGCAAGGAAAATTTCCCGAACAAATGCCGACATTGCGAGCCTGCGCCCTGTGAGATGGCCTGCATAACCAAAGCTATTTACAGAGAAGCGGGCAGCGGCATCGTTCTCATAAATCGGGACAGGTGCATCAATTGCGGGATGTGCGCCATGGCCTGCCCGTTTGCCGTAGTCAGGTATTATTCATACATACGTAACCGGGAGGCTGCGCACAAATGCGACCAGTGTATCGGTCGTCAGAAAGAAGGTAGAATCCCGGCCTGCGTCGAGGCCTGCAAAGTGGGGGCGCTATTGTTCGATGAGGTCAATCGGACAATGGACAAGGATGCCGAGAAACTCGCTTTTCTCATCTATCTGGGAATCAGGGAACAGGCACGGCAGCCCGACCCGTTCTCATCTTTGGTGGCTTATAGACAGAGGCTTAATGAAATAAGTAGGAGGCAGCCATGAGCGAGTTCAAAGAGCTTTCCATTTGCAAAGATGCGCAGATAATGCTGAAAAAGGCCCGGGAAGACGGCGTCCAAACGGCATGGGACAGGTTTAAAAGGCAGGAACCGCAATGCGGATATTGCGAATTGGGCGTATCCTGCCGCGTCTGCGCCATGGGGCCATGCCGCATCGATCCCTTCGGTGAAGGACCGCAGGCGGGAGTTTGCGGCGCAGATGCCGATATCATAGTAGCCAGAAATCTGGCCCGAATGGTTGCGGCCGGGTCTGCTTCCCATTCCGACCACGGACGTGATATTTTGGAAGTTCTTCATAAAATCGGTTTGAATAAGACCTCGGACTACAGGATTACCGATGGGGTAAAATTAAAGAGTGTGGCCGAAGAATATGGAATCCGGACGGACGGCCTCGGCGAGACGGAGATAGCCAGACAACTTGCCGAGGCAATGATGGAAGACTATGGCATGAAGAAGGATGTGCTCACATTTATTTCCAGAGCGCCGAAACAACGTTTGGATTTGTGGAAGAAACTGAAAGTCGTTCCCAGGGGCATTGACAGGGAAATATGTGAAATAATGCACCGCACGCATATGGGAGTCGATAATCATTATGTTTCCATCCTGCTGCAGGCGGTCCGGAGCAGCCTCGCCGACGGATATGGCGGTTCCATGATCGGCACGGAATTGTCAGACATCATTTTCGGCACCCCTACGCCGGGTTTTTCGGAAGTAAACCTGGGCGTGCTCAAGGAGGATGAGGTCAATATATTGGTGCATGGGCACAGCCCCATCGTTTCCGAAATGATATGTCTCGCCGTCGAAGACGACGATATGCTGGCGCTGGCGAAATCGAAGGGAGCCGCGGGCATCAATCTGGCGGGGTTGTGTTGCACGGGAAATGAAATAATGATGCGTAAAAAGATTCCCATGGCCGGCAATCACCTGATGACGGAGCTGGTCATCGTAACCGGGGCGGCGGAAGCCATCATCGTCGATTACCAGTGCATCATGCCATCCCTGGGACAAATCGCCCAGTGCTACCACACAAAGATGTATACGACTTCCGACAAGGCAAAATTCAACTTCATGGAGCATGTGGAGTTCACCCCCGAGAATGCCAGGGAACAGGCATTCAAGATAGTCCGGGAAGCGGTGGAAAACTTTGTGCGCCGTGACAGGAAAAGGGTTTTGATTCCTTCCGGCACGGTCAGGAGCATGACCGGATTCTCCGTCGAAGCCATCGTTGGGGCATTGGGCGGGACCCTTACCCCGCTCATCGATGCGATCAAAGCGGGAAAGATAAAAGGGGCGGTCGGAGTTGTCGGTTGTAACAACCCGAAGATCAAGCATGACTATGGGCACGTTGAACTTATCAAGGGATTGATAGCCAACGATATTCTGGTTTTGACGACGGGCTGCGCCAATGTCGCCGCCGGGAAAGCCGGTTTGCAGATTCCAGAGGCAAAAGAGCTGGCGGGGTCCGGACTAAAGGAGATTTGTGGTGCTCTGGGCATACCGCCCTCATTGCATGTCGGATCGTGCGTGGATAATTCAAGGATATTGGTGATTGCCGGAGCCTTGGCCAAGGCGATCGGAGTGGACATAGATCAACTTCCTTTGGCGGCTGCTGCGCCTGAGTGGTATTCGGAAAAGGCCGTGGCTATTGCCTTCTATGCTATGGCCAGCGGGATATATACGGTTCTGGGCGTAATGCCTCCCATCGGGGGCAGCAGGAATGTGGTTGAGCTTGCCACTTCCGGTTTGAATAATGTCTTTGGCGCCTGCTTTGCCGTTGAACCG
>MVQR01000370.1 GCA_002067815.1 Syntrophus sp. PtaB.Bin001
AAAATAAAACTTTCTAATTGATGATGTAAAATAGTTAAAGAAATTGTTGCCTTGTCGGTCGTCAATGGCGGAGTCGTACTTTGAAAGGAGCTAATTCCGAGGACAAAGTTGCGGAGATCAAAAGCAGGGTCGATATCGTTGAACTGATATCTGAGTATGTTGCTCTGAAAAAGGCCGGAAGAAACTTCTTAGGGCTGTGTCCTTTTCACAATGAAAAAACACCTTCCTTCACGGTAAGTCGTGAAAAACAGATATTTTATTGTTTTGGCTGCGGCGAAAGAGGAGATGTCTTTGCTTTTTTGATGCGCCTGAACAATACGACTTTTCTTGAGACCTTGAAGTTTTTGGCAAACAGGACAGGGGTCGTTCTTCCCAATTTCTCCTATTCCCGAAACGGAAAGAATGAACTGAATGCCAGGGAGCAGATAATCCAAATAAATCAAGTCGCAGCAGATTATTATACAGGCAACCTTTTTTCCCCGAATGGAAAGGACGCCTTGAAGTATCTAGCGGAAAGGGGGCTCAAAGAGTCTACTATAAAGATTTTTGGTTTGGGATATGCTTTGGATGGCTGGCGTCATCTGAAGAATCATCTTGAACAGAGGAGACTGCCTTTAAAATCGGCCAAAGAAGCGGGGCTTATCATTGCCAAAGATGATAGATCCGATATGCTTTATGATCGTTTCCGCAACAGGTTGATGTTCCCGGTTAAGGACATTGATGGCCGTATCATCGCATTTGGCGGACGGATTATGGGGAAGGGTGAACCCAAGTACCTCAATTCGCCGGAATCGCCTGTTTATACTAAAGGGAGGCAGCTTTTCGGACTAAATCAGGCGAAGGAAGCAATACGCAATAGCGGATATGTGATTCTCGTTGAAGGATATTTTGACCTCATTGTTCTGTGGGACAATGGAATCAAGAATGTTGTGGCAACCCTGGGAACGGCTTTGACAAAGGATCACATAGCCTTGATCAAAAGATATGCGGACCGGGTAGCCGTCATTTTTGATTCAGATGAAGCAGGGAGGAAAGCACTCGCCAGAAGTGTGGGAATGTTTATCGCCGCTCATATGGATGCAAGAGCTGTGATTCTTCCCGAGGGCCTTGATCCTGATGATTTTGTCCGTCGTTATAGTGGGGAGGCCTTGAAGGCCATGGTGGAAGATGCCCCTTCTATCGTCGATTATTATATTGAGAATGTTATCGGCGGAGGAAATTCTTTTGAGGAAAAAGGAGAAGCCGCCGTTCGGGCGGCAACTTTCATTACAGGCATAGAAGATGCCATTGATAGGAATCTGTTTATCAAGAGGGTTTCAGAGAAACTGGGTATTGATCAGGACATTTTGAAAAAAGAGGTTAATAAAAGATTTAATCCAAATGCTCGAAAAGAGGTTGTATCCAGAAAGTCCAATGAGGAAGCGATCGAACTGGAACTTAAATTGATTCATTTAATGATGGACTGCCCTAGTGTTATTCCTTCCATCGTTGAGTCAAAGGTTACGGAATATTTTTTAAATAAGAATTTGAAATCCATTGGAGAGGCTTGGATAGATTCTGCATCGAAACCGCAGATCAATCCGAACGATGCCATTTCATTTATCCAGAGGCTTGGTAATGCCGATATCGAGAAAACATTGCTGAAACTGCTGGTTAAAGAAAGTCCATTCAACAAAGAGTGCCTTGATGCAATGACATCGGACATGGTCCGGCAAGTGAAAAGAAAGTGGTATAAGGAACAGCGAAACAATATAAACGATCGTTTGTTAAATGCTCAAACATCGGGTGATCAAACATTAATGGCAGAACTTGTTAAAAAGAAAGAAAAATTGATAAGAGAAGAAAGGGATTTGTAGAATTATTATTCCCAATTAACCTTTTTATCTGATCAGGGAGTAACCACATTATGGGAAAAGATATACAATCTGAAGAATTTAGAAAATTGATATCGCTGGGTGAAGAAAAAGGATTCTTGACTTACGATGACGTGAATGACCTTCTGCCGTCCGATATCACATCATCAGATCAGATCGATGATATCATTATGCTTTTTGGAGAAAAGAACATAGACATCATCGATACGGACAAAGGTGAAAAGCTGCTTGTAAAGAGTACCGTCGAAGACCGCGATGTCGTTAAAGAGGGTGATATCATCGATATGATGTCTGTCGTCGGTAAGACGGGAGACCCTGTCAAGATGTATCTTCGCGAGATGGGGTATGTTTCTTTGCTGAGCCGTGAAGGTGAAGTTGAAATTGCTAAAATTATTGAAGAAGGCGCTCGCGAGGCAATGGGAGCGGTTTTTGGGGTAACTGCTTCCGTAAAGGAAGTTGTCGACATCGGAAAAAAACTAAAAAGCGAAGAATTGCGCATCAAAAACGTGATTGATAATCTTGAGGATGAGGACGGTTATGTCGAGGAAGACACTCAGCGTGAGCGTGTTATTAGACTGCTTGACAAAGTAACTGTCCTTGACGAAAAAAATGATCTTATTTTGCAGAAACTTAAAGCAAAGGATATTAGTGAGGATGAGAGAAAAGCTTTAAGAAGTCAGATGGAAAAGAATAAACAAGCTATCATTAAGCTTTGCCGCAAGGTTCGCTTTGGAAAGAAGCAGATTGACAGGCTTGTTGCCAATATCAAGAGATACCTTGCTGAACTGGAGAAGGCGGAAGATGACATTCAGAAATGCAAAGAGGAAACAGGCCTTTCATTAGCACAGATTGAAAAAGCCTGTGCCAGACTAAAAAATTATCCGGAGGAAGAAAGCGCAATACTGGAAGAATATGGCATTACTGCAGAAAAGCTGAAGTCAGTTGAGAATGTAAGAAGGGAGGCTAATCGGAAG
>MVQR01000371.1 GCA_002067815.1 Syntrophus sp. PtaB.Bin001
CCCTTAAAATGACCGACAGGCTCCTTTATATAACACAGGGAGCCTGTCGGGGGGAAAGATGTTTAAGAAAGAATCATCTTTGAAAAAACTATCCTTTATTTCTTTCCTTTCCTGATAATGGAGATTCCACCCACAGCAGCCAACCCCATGCCCAAAAATGCAAGCGTTGTCACGGGATCGGGGACTCTGTGGTTTGGACCACCACCGGGACCACCGGGACCCGGGACCACCGGGACCACCGGGATGGTATCCACCGCCGCCGGGACCGCCGGGATTGTGGCCACCACCTCCCCACCACCACCCATAGCATAGGCCGCCGGAACGGCACCGACATCAACAATCTGAAGCGGCATACCGGTGAACATGAAAAGAAAAACAATAAACACCGAAGCTGTTAAAAGATACTTCTTCATGCTCTAATCCTCCTTTCCGATTTATTTGGTTGGGTCTGTTTGAAAATTTCGTCTCTTTCCCCAAAACCGATGGCCGGTTCATTTCTCAACCTGCGCCTTATTCTCAAAACTTTTTAACAGGGCGATTACAGCCATGAGGAGGATGAGCGCCAGACCGAAAAAAAGAATTCCGCCTTTTCTGTGGAGGATACTCTGAAAAATCCTTTCATCGACATAATTGCCGATCCCGGCAAGAACAACAACTCGAAGTGCGTTCTTGAAAATCGTTATCGGTATGACTGAAATTACAGCAAGCGCCCTTGTCACCCCCTTGCGAAGAAAGAGTTTCGCTGCAAGGGTACCGGTTATGATCAGGGCAACGCTTGAATTGATTCCGCTGCACTGTTTTGCGACCTCAACGCTGAATTGAGGAAAATGGAATATATGCCCCTCTCTGGTCATTGGAAATCCTAATACGAAGAAAAGGACATTTACTGTTTCAGTTGAACCTTCCTGAAGAAAATTGATCAATGCCTCCGT
Source organism: Syntrophus sp. PtaB.Bin001 (assembly GCA_002067815.1). GTDB lineage: Bacteria > Desulfobacterota > Syntrophia > Syntrophales > Syntrophaceae > Syntrophus. Next base: position 933 of record MVQR01000371.1, read on the forward strand.
CGCAAAACGGGGAACTGGAACGACGAACAGCAGAAAGAGAAGAGGAAAGGAAGCCCTTTTGAATGTCGGCAAGCCGTAAAACATGACGAAAGCGCCTACCCAGACCAGCCACCCGGCGAAAATCATCAATGAAAGAGCATCGTTTCTGTTACCCGGTTCGAGGCTGACAAAACCAGCCAGCATCAGCAGAGAACCGATACCGATTACGATTGCACCCTCGGCAACGGAACCGTCATCGTTGAGAAAGATTGATTTTTTTTTCCAATATAAGAAGAAAAAGCTTATTAACGGGATTAGCAGTATGTGAGAATAGAGCTGATCATGAACGGATAAGTCTATTAACAGGTTGATGGGAGAGTACAGGATAACGATCAAAAAGAGCGTAAACAATGAGAAGAATAGATGCTTTTTAGAAAGTTCCATTTTTCTCACCAGGAATTACATTTCAGAAACACCTCGCATAGGTAATTTACTTTATTTCTTTTTACTATACTTCCGTTATGCAAACTTTCAGAAATTTAAATCCTACATACAGTAAAATATAGTGTTGATGCAATCGGGCATAAGATGATTTATCGCTGCTAAAAGCCTTATTGTGGATTAAGAATGGCGTAAGACGGAGTAAGAATAAGGCTTGCTTTGTCCTTCGACTAACGCAAACATCTATAATCACGTAAATTTAATCTTGCATTATTATCTTAAGAAATTGTAATATGTTTGCGTTTTGTTGATCAGAACCCTGTCAGGACAACCCGGCGGAACGAAGCCTCGCATTTTGTTCTGAACTCCCCGAACTCTCGCGATAACTCAGCATCCCGAGCATTCTCACGGAATATGCAAAAAACCGGTTGAATTGATGCGATTCAACCGGCACTGAACATTATACTATAATGTGTCCTATGTGATCACAAAAAACAGCCGAGTTTTATCCGGCCCCCTGTTCCGCATTCCAAATCTGATAAAGGTAAGTAGGCAAGCCCCGGCCGGTCTGGGATGCCATGAGTTATTATTGTCCTTCATCGGTACGGAATAAAACGGCGGCGGGCAACATCGTCCGGATTTCATAAGACAGGGACGATTCAGATAATTATACGATTTTCAACAACATATTTAAGGATATGTATTAGATGAACGACGAAAATAAGACCAAAGCACAACTCATCGAAGAAACGGAAGATATAGGACAGGGGATTGCGGGGCTGGAATCCGCGGAAGAGGACTCAACGGTAGATCTCAAGCTTGCCGACATTCTCGATATTCCGGCGATTCAATCGCTCATGGACAGTTTTCATGAGTTTCTCCACATCCCCATGGCTATTGTCGATCTGAACGGCAAGGTGCTGGCGGGACCGGGATGGGGGGAAATCTGCAAAAAATTCCATAGAGCCCACCCCGAGACCTGCCGGTACTGCATCGAAAGCGATATCCAATTGACCGCCGGCGTGCCGGCTGGAGGATATAAACTCTACAAGTGCAAAAACAACATGTGGGACGTAGCGACCCCGATAATCGTCGGCGGCAGGCATGTGGGTAACGTAATTTCCGGACAATTCTTCTTTGATGACGAGTCGATCGATTATGAACTGTTCAGGTCGCAGGCCAGGAAATATGGATTTCCCGAAGAAGCGTATATTGCCGCGCTGGAGGCGGTGCCGCGGTTCAGCAGAAAATCGCTTGATGCAGGCATGGCTTTTCTCATGAAGCTTGCCGGGATGATTTCCCAACTGAGTTACGGCAATATCAGGCTTTCCCGGTCGCTGGCGGAGCGGGATGCCTTGATGAATTCGCTGCAAATGGCCGAAGAGAAATACCGGGGGATTTTTGAAAACGCCACCGAGGGCATTTACCGTACATCTCCCGCCGGAGGCCTTCTTGAAGTCAATCCCGCTTTTGC
>MVQR01000372.1 GCA_002067815.1 Syntrophus sp. PtaB.Bin001
TTGGCTCATGGTGCAGATATACGGCTTCTACAATGGGATAAGGCAGCCCCCATAAATCAAGGAGATATCCGCCAACTGCGGCATGCGTCTGGTCAAACACCATTTTTTCCGCATGATTGAGGCTGCACCTTTCTTCCCGGGCAATCGTGATGACCTGCCGGTACTCTTCCGGAAAATTGACGGAAAGGATAAAACGCCCTGTATCGTGAAGGATTCCCGCAACAAAGGCGTCGTCTCCAAGGGAGGCATCATTGTTTTGCGTTCCGCAGATTTTCTTTGCCAGAACCGCCGTTTTCAGACTGTGCTGCCAGATCTCTTCCAGGGAACAGCCCGGCAGCTCTATTCCTTCGAATTGAGAAAAGGCATTGGCCGTTAAAAATAATGATCGAATCGTATTCAGTCCTAGATATGAAACCGCTGCATTCAGATCGGTTACGCGCTGTGGCTGGTTGAAAAATGCCGAGTTAACCAGTTGATATATCCTTGCCGTCATGCCGAGATCGCGAGTTATTATCGACGTAATGTCTTGGGTCGATACTTCGGGATCGCGAAGCTTGGACATGATTTCCGTATAAAGGGCCGGCAGGCTGGGCAGCCTCTCCATGTTACCGATCAAGGCTTTCAGTCTGGGATTACGGAGGTACCTTCCCAAAGTGTAAGCCCGCTGGACAACCGATTTCAGAACATCGGGACTGCAAGGCTTGGAAAGGTACTGATGCATTACACCCACACTTTTCAAGATCAGGCTTTCATCGGAATAACCGGAAAGAATAAGCCTCATGGTCTGAGGATAACGTTGCTTGACTTCTTTTAGCAATTCGACGCCATCCATTTCCGGCATGCGCATATCGGCGACTATGACATCAAAAGGGGCCTGGGTCATGAGTTCCAGTGCCTTGGCGCCGCTTTCCACGAAAACCATGTCCCATTCATTCCGGAAAGCATGGAGCATCCTCCGCAGGCCCTGTAGAACCATGATTTCGTCATCGACAAAGAGGATGCGCTTCTTGATAATTTGGTTTTCTCCCACTATATTTTCCGTGTCGTATTTTGCTTTTGAGATTCAGCGTTCTTCCAGGGGGAGCCGGATATGGAAAGTGGTTCCCTTTCCTGTCTCCGATTCGAAATAGATCCTGCCTCCATGTTTATGAACGATAATATTCCTGGCGATTGCCAGACCCTGTCCCGTACCCTTCCCCACCTCCTTGGTTGTAAAGAAAGGATCAAAGATTCTTGTGCGGATTTCGGGCGGGATTCCCGCTCCCGTATCGCTGATACATATTTCAACTTCATTTTCAACCTTGCGGGTTATTACCTCGATTCGCCCTTTTTCCCCCTGTTCGGCCTCCAGTTTCGCTTGTATCGCATGGGCGGCATTTACCAGCAGGTTCAAGATAACCTGATTCAGATCCGCAGGATACCCCCTGACCATCGGCAGATCCGGGGCAAACGATGTGGTCAGTTCCGTAGTGTATTTCCACTCATTGCGAGTCAAAAGGATCGTTGATTCAATGGCCTTGTTGAGATCAAAATTTGTTTTTTCCGCCCCGCCGGGATGGGAAAACTCACGCATGGCCTGGACGATATGGCTTACCCGCTGTATACCGTCGAGAGACTGTTCGATGGCACGGGGGATCTCCTCCAGGAGATAACCCATATCAATCGCCTCCATCCTCTCTAAGAGACGGTCCCGCAGTGCGCCGCATTCCGTGGAATTTGTAGTATCCAGCTTTTTGAAATCATCGTACAGGGACATAAGGGAAAAAATCTCTTGAAAAGAATCATTCATGAAATGGATATTGTCGCCGACAAACTGAATGGGTGTGTTGATTTCATGGGCGATGCCGGCCGCCAGCTGACCTACTGATTCAAGCTTCTGGGCATGAAGATCGTGCATTTCCCGATGACGCTTTTCCGTTACGTCCATGGAATTTCCCAGGATTGCCGGACGGCCTTCGTAGGTGATGGAGGTGACAGTCTCCATGATCCACCGCGTTTGGCCATCCTTGGTGATTATCCGGAATTCATAAGGGGTCATCCTTTTACCCTTCAGCATGTCTCCGGCGTTTTTATTCTCTTCTTTTCTGTCTTGAGGATGGACGAGAATGCCTGTTTTCTGATTGAGGAGTTCCTCCCTGGTATAACCGGCATAGGATGCCGCATTGCTGTTCAGGAAGCGAAACCTGCCGTCCTGAACCACATAAACGCCCGCATAAGAGTGCTCGGCAAGGATGCGATAAATCGATTCCCGCTCCCGAACCATCGCTTCGGCTTTCTTGCGTTCCGTGATATCCATCATGACGTGGACCATACCCTGGAGAATCTCCGCACTGCAGAGGGGATTGTTGGTAATGAGAAAATCGCCGGAAATTCTGGGAATGTTGACTTCCCGAACACCGGGAGCAAAAGGATCAATTTCAGGAAGGTTTTTGCCGAAGAATATGGAATGAATGGGCAAACCGATAATATGCCGGTAGGAAACGCCCAGGCGGACGATGACTGCCCGGTTGCAACGGACTACTCTTTTGTCCGGATCAGTGACTAAAGTCAATTCCGAGAGGGTATCAAAAATCGTTTCCCACTCCTTGGACTCTCTGATAGGTGCGGCCACTTCCAAACCTGAGGTGATCGATTCTTTGATATCCGGCATCAGCGCGGCTCCTCTTCTCCCGCGTAAATGGAAACCAGAACGCGAACGGTTTCGGTTCCCGTCTGCCGGGTGAGAAAATTCTTAAGTCGCTGGCATGTAGATTCATTGACTTCATATCCTTTGGGCACGACCAGAATTCCTTGAGAATTACGGATATCAGCAGCGATGATCATG
>MVQR01000373.1 GCA_002067815.1 Syntrophus sp. PtaB.Bin001
GAACCTGACCAGCGCCAGGAATACCACCAGGAAAGGGCATCTTCATCTTTCAGGTATGCGGCAGAACCTTCCTCTCGGACTCCCGGTTTAACGGAATCGAGAAGAATCTTCGCCCGTTCTTTTTTTCCGCCTGCAAGAAGGCCCTCGATATATTGCACCTGTTGGGAAGGCTTCAGCCGTTTCCATTGGCCTTCAACCTTCTTTTCCACACCTTCATGGTTCCCGCCGGCAGAGGCATAAGCCTGATAAAGGGCCGGCAGAGAATCGACAGTTTCCTTTTCCATCAGATCTGCCAGCGATTTTTTACCTCGTTCATAGATGTCGTCTCGGATATCGATCCCCATTTTGCGGGCGGCTGCAAAGCCGTACATGACATAGGCCGTCATGTACGGATCTGTCGAATCTTCCTTCCACCACCCCCATCCGCCGTCGTTGTGCTGAAAATCATAAAGGCGGCGCAGTCCCTCTTCCAGGACGCGGTCAAGCTTTTCAGATGTTTCGCTGTCCAGCGATCCTCGACTTGCCGCAAGCAGCTTCCTCACTGAGAGGGCGGGCAGAAAACGTGACAAGGTCTGCTCTACACAGCCGTATGGAAAGTCGATAAGCTCTTTAATACTGTCGTTCAGGCTGGAAAGAAGCGTCGGTGAAACGCTGATACGCAGTGCCGCACCTTCAGGAAGGGCGTTTTCCGGAAAGAGAAGGGAAGTCCCCCCTGTTCCCTCAGGCAGAACGATGTTTCCGGAGTAAGTACGCTTCATCCCCCGCGGCAGCACGGGGATCTGGACTTCCATGGCGTCGCCCTGCTTCTCCGACTTTGCCCGAACCCGGAGAATTGCCTCACCGGAGCCATCGGCCTTCACATCCATGTCGCGCCGCAGAGTCCCACCGGCCTCTAACGTACCTGCAAAATCACCGGTTTCCGAAAGCAGGAGTCCCTCAGTCTCAAATCGTCCTTGGATATCTCTTTTCTCCTCTGTCAGGTTGTTCATTATGGCAGGTATCCGCAGGGAATCGCCTACGACAAAATAACGCGGCGGTTGAAGCCGTGATGATACATCAAGTCTGGCAATAAATTTTGCATTACCGGCGCCGAACTCGCTATGTTCATTGTGGCCTACAGCTGTCGTCCGCCAGGTGGTGAGATTATCGGGCAGAATAAAGCGCACTTCTCCTCCTCCGTCCTTTCCAATTTGAAGAGCTGAAGTCCAGAAAGCAGTATCTTTGAATACCTTGCGGACCTTGATCCCCCGGAGCGAATCCTCGGCATATGCCGCGGCCTTGCTTTTCGGCGCTCCCCCGAGATAAATCCTCGGGAACGAATTGAGAGTAATGACCCCATGCTCCCTGGTTCCGCGGAAGAATCCGTAAATATCAGCCCTGCGATCAGGAGCTACGGCATAGAGGGCCTCATCGACAACAGCGACAGACAGCTCCGCTTCCCGCGGCAGGGAATTCGTTCCCCATGCAGAGATATTGAGCTTTACCATTTCGCCCGGTGCATAAATCGGCTTGTCCGAAGAGATCTTCAGATCAAGCTTGTCAGGCTGAGAGGTGACCCGCAGCGTGGCGGTCCGGGTGTAAAAACGGCCGGACTCAATTGCAACTGCGGAAACGAAGACGTAAGGCGCCATATCCTCAGTCACGGGCAGTTCAATGACCTCGACAGCCCCTTTCAAGGAGATGACTTGTCGGCTGTAGATTTCCCGTCCCTCGATTGTCAGGAGAAGCGAAACTCCCGGTGCAGGGCTTTTGACAATCAATCTTGCCGTATCGCCTGGCCGGTAGGCTTTTTTCTCCATTTCAATTCCCAATTCACGGAAAGAGGTCTCCCAGGCATCGCCCTTCTTCCAGACCCAGACCCAACCCTGACCGGCCGCTTTCAGCCCCCGCTTGTCAGTCGTCGCAGCGGACACACGCCAGTAGCCTGAACGGGGGAAAATCTGGGATAGGAAAGCCTCTCCGTTTTCAGCAGTCGCGATCTGCCGGGTATCGTGTGTCTTGTACGTGTAATTCTTTGTTTTGCGATCATAGACCTGCTCTTCGATGGTTACGGTCAGATTGGAAGGCGCCGGTTTCCCTTCGTAAGTCTTTGCCGTAAGAACGATTTCCGTAGCCTTTCCCGGCACTGAAAAATAAGAACGGGGATGGACCGAAAGGGAAATCAGGGAAGGAATCAGGGTAAAATCCGTTCTTGAAGAGACTTTTCTACCGGCGATGTCGGTTACATCCCATTCGATCGTGCAGGATCGGGGCTGCTCAGTTTTCTGAGTGGCAACGACGACCGATGCCGTGCCGTCGGCGCCGGTTGTCGCTTCCCCTTCACCGAGAAAATCTGCATAACCGTAATCGGACTCATACTCCCCATCGCCTCTTTCTTCCCCGACAAAGGAGTCATAGAAACGGCCGTAAATGCGGTACTGGACCTTCCCCCCGGCGACGGGAGCGCCGAAATAATAGCGGGCCAGAAGAGATACGGGCAAAAAATCCCCGCCGATGCAGAATTTTTGCGATGGTTTGGCCGTCACCTCGAACTCCGGTTTCCGGTATTCTAGAACCTTGAAGGATGTATGAAACTCCTGACCGCCGGTCTCTGCCTTGACGCTGTAATCGCCGAGATGCGACGAGTCAGGCAGAATCAGCTCTCCGTTGAAGGAACCTTTCGCCGACAGGTCGCAGGACTTTTCAAACAATGTCTCTTCTCTACTGTCCTTGACTATAACCTTGACTTTTCCTGCTTCAGGTAGGGCATACCCTTCACCGACCCGCTTTCTGACGATTCCCTTGAAATAGACGCGCTGTCCCGGCCGGTAAGCGGGCC
>MVQR01000374.1 GCA_002067815.1 Syntrophus sp. PtaB.Bin001
TCCGCGTAGCGCTTTGTCACATCTTTTTCAATGTCCTTTAATGCAGGTACATATGAAGGTTTTTTAGAAAAGACTTTTATTAAAAAGTACCCATCCTCATTAGACAGCAACTTGCTGACCTCATCCTTTTTTAACTCCATGACAGCCTGGGCGAAACCGGGTATCTTATTGAAAGGTGCGGGAATGCTGCTAAATGTAAAAAAATCGGTTGTTACAATTCTTAACTTGTTTTGAGCTGCATACTGATCAAAGTTTTCTTCCTGGTAAATCGTTTCATGAGCTTTTTTAGCTTGTTCTGCCGCAGCAGCCATGCCGGAAACCTTTACCAGTTCATTGACAATTTGATTCCTTACTTCGGATAGAGGTGGTGTTTTTTCTCCCTTTTTAGCGAACGTCGATTGATGACGTTCATAATAATCAACAATATCCGATTCCGGTATTTTGGTCGTGTTCGCATAATCCCGTCCAAGGAAGAAAAGTGCTTTGAGTTGGACCTGCTCCGGGATGCGGAATTCACTGCCATGATCCTTCAAGTAGGATTCAAGAGCCTCCTTGGGAGGTGATATGGCGCTCATAAAGGCGGCGGGAGAAAACGTCAGGTAGCTTATATTTATTTTCTCATTCTGCAATTTAAAAAAATCTAAAACTTCCTGATCTGAAACTTTAACAGCCTCCTGAATCAATTGTTCCAATTTAGCGGCAGAAAGCATTTTTTTCTGCGCCGCTTCGAATTCATCGGGAGCCATTTTGTTATAGCGCAGCATTTGTTGGTAAACATTTTCATTGAAAGCACCCTCCCTTTGAAATGCCGGGTAGGTCATTATGTAGCTTTTAACTTCATCATCCGTAGCCTCAATGTTCAATGCTTTGGCTTTTTGCATGATGATAGCTTGGTTAATAAGGTTATCGAATGCCTTTTTTTTAAGATCCAGGCTTTTCATCATTTCATCAGATAAGGAACCTCCATATCGTTGACGAAAGAATTCAGCCAGATCGCCGTATTCTTTTTGAAGTTCCGCTAAAGCTATTTCCTTGCCGTCCACTACAGCAATTGTTTCTGTTTTTTCTCTCCCTGTTCGTGTCCCAAAATAGAAAATGAAAACGACAATGATCATCCCCAGAAGGAATTTCATCAGCCAGTTTTTGGCGTGCTTCCTCATAAGTTCCAGCATTGCTTACTCCCATAGTTTCAATTAATCAGCGCTTTTGTGTATTATAGTCATTTGTAAAATGCAATAATATTTTAGAAAAATGGATTGATTAGGTCCATGAAATAAGATATAGGGTACACCTTGCAACAAGGGGCTTATGTTCCTTTTAGCGGAAATTATATAAGAAAATTAGGAGGAAGGACATTGCTGTTCGATTTCATATTAGGAAAGTTTTCGAATGATCTGGCCATTGATCTGGGAACAGCCAATACTCTTGTTTATGTAAAGAACAAGGGCATTGTTTTGAGTGAACCTTCCGTCGTTGCGGTTCATAAGGATTCTCGGGGAGTTAAGAAAGTGTTGGCCGTCGGCGCCGAAGCGAAAAAGATGCTTGGAAGAACTCCGGGTAATATTGTGGCGATAAGACCCATGAGGGATGGTGTCATTGCCGATTTTGATATTACGGAAGCCATGCTGCGGCATTTTATCCTCAGTGTGCACAATCGCAGGGCGTTGGTCAGGCCACGGATAATCGTCTCCATCCCCTCCGGTATTACTCAGGTTGAAAGACGTGCGGTTCGGGAAACAGTTGAGTCAGCAGGGGCTCGTGAAATCTATCTCATCGAAGAACCTATGGCTGCGGCGATCGGCGCTGGCTTGCCCGTATCGGAACCAACCAGTTCCATGATTGTTGATATTGGTGGAGGTACTACGGAGGTTGCGGTAATTTCATTGGCCGGCATTGTATACTCTCAATCGGTCCGCGTGGCTGGTGATAAGATTGATACAGAGATCGTAAACTTTATTAAAAGAAAGTACAGCCTTTTAATCGGCGAACGTACCGGTGAGATCATCAAAACAACTATTGGCTGTGCATACCCGGAAGATGAAATCCGTACAGTTGATGTCAAGGGGAGAGATTTGATCTCTGGTATCCCGAAAACGGTGGAAATTAACTCCGAAGAAATTCGTGACGCAATTATGGAACCTATACGGATCATCGTGGATACAATTAAGGATGCCCTTGAAAATGCACCGCCTGAGTTGGCGGGTGATATTGTCGATCGAGGGATTGTGTTGACAGGGGGCGGTGCTCTTCTCAGAAAAATTGATGTACTTATCCGGGAAGAAACGGGCTTGCCGATCACTATAGCCGATGATCCCTTAACAACGGTGGCCATTGGTGCGGGTATGGCGCTCGACCAGCTGGATGTGTTGAAGGAAGTTGCGATTCAGGCTTGAGTCTTACCAAGCTTCACCTATGAAGGTAATTCTGATTTTATTGCAATGCAATCGGTGCAGCTTTCCGAGCTATATTTATAAGCTATTATATTAAAAGGTGGGCGGAACTGGGAAGATTGTTCTTCCGTTCATCAAAAGCCTAGAGCATCCCTTCCCAACCTCCCAGAGACGGAACATATAATGCTTTTTCTCAAGAAACATCGATCGATGATTTTAGCAACGTTGTTGGTTGTTATTTCTCTGGTCATGCTTTCTTATAATATTGTTAATCCTTCCGCTGAAACTGGTTTTGTGCGCAAACTCGTTCTGGAATTGATTGTGCCGATAGAACGAGCTGTCAATGTTCCTGTCCAGTCTCTTAACAATTTGTGGAAAAAATATATCTTTCTTGTTGGGATTGAGAGAGAGAATAGACGACTTCTTAA
>MVQR01000375.1 GCA_002067815.1 Syntrophus sp. PtaB.Bin001
CTGCCCGCCGGAAAGTTCGCCCGGCGTATGCGCTTCCCATCCCTTGAGTCCCACCGTCTCCAGGGCCTGCAGGGCGCGCATATGCCTTTCACCTGCCGGGGTGCCGCGGTAGATCAACGGCAGTTCCACGTTTTCCAGAGCCGAGGTGCGGTTTAGAAGATTGAATCCCTGAAAGACAAAACCCTGGTAGTGGCGGCGCAGCAGGGCACGCTGATTCCGGCTCAATCCGCCTACTTCCACGCCCTTGAAAAGGTAGCTTCCCGCAGTGGGCGTATCCAGGCAGCCAAGGATGTTCATGCAGGTGGATTTGCCCGATCCGCTGGGCCCCATGACCGCGACGAACTCGCCCGCATCGATGCGAAGGTCAATGCCCCGCAGTGCCTCCACCGCCGCCTGCCCTTCCCCGAAAACTTTTGTAACCCCCTTGAGAACTATCAGGGCTTTTTCCGATGAGGATGTCATTTACCACCTGCCACGGAATCGATCACCACAGCCATACCGGGTTTCAGATCACCTTTCAGCATTTCCGTCATAACGCCGTCGGTCGCCCCCACAGTAACGGGAATTGCCAGAAGCTTATCTTCTTTCAGCGTCCATACCCGCTGTTGTTTCTTGTTGGCGGCAGCGTCTTCGCGTACCGTAGATTTAGAACTGGGCGGGCGGGGAAGAATCATGCTTACCAGTCCGCCGGAAGGCTTCGTTTCCTCCTGCACCGGCGGTGTAAAACGGAGGGCGTTATTGGGCAGCAGTACCGCATTTTCCACCCTGTTCACCGTGATGCTCGCGGTAGCCGTCATTCCCGGCCGTAGGGACAGATCCGCGTTGTCCACTTTAAGCACGGTTTCATAAGTCACGACGCCTTCAACGGTCGTGGAGCCATAACGGGCCTGAACGACCTGCGCCTTGAAAGTGCGGTCCGGATAGGCGTCGACGGTGAACGCAGCTTCCTGCCCTTCCCGGATCTTGCCTACATCAGCCTCATCCACATTCACATGCAGCTCCATCTGAGTAAGATCCTCGGCCAGTTTGAACAGCACCGGCGTGGTCATAGATGCAGCAACAGTCTGGCCGGGCTCTACACTGCGGGTAAGGACAATGCCGTTGATTGGAGACCGGATGATCGATTTGGACAGATCCGTTTCACTGGCGGAAAGAGTAGCCTTGGCCTGAGAAACGGCAGCCCGGCAGTTGGCGGCATTACCCTGGGCACGCGCAAATGCCGCTTCAGCCGCATCCATCTCCGTCTGCGAAGGAACCTTGCCCTTGCTTAGTTCCCACACCCGTTTGTACTGAGCCAGTTTCGCCTTGGTTTCCGCAACGGTGGCCTCGGCCTGTAGGACTTTCGCCTTCTCCGCTTCCAGAGCGGCCCGGTACTGGGTAATGGTCGCCTCCAGCTTTGAGGTGTCCAGCCGAGCCAGAACCTGACCGACCTTCACCCGGTCGTTGTAGTCCACTTCAACGGTTCTGATGGTGCCGGACAACTCGCTGCCCACCTCCACGGAGTTTGTCGGCTGCAGAGTGCCCGTGGCCGTGACGACTACGGTGAGATTCCCCCGCTGAACCTCCTGAGTTTCGTAACGAACAGCCCCGGACTTGTCCTTTTTACTGCAAAAGGTCACAGTTACGGCGATCAGCACCGCCAACAGCAGCAGCGTGATTACCCGCCATCTTTTCCATCCCGAAAAGCGGCCTGGTGTAGGGTTCAGTTCCAGAGTCCGTGCAATCTCCGCAACTTCATCGGTTTTATCGGTTTTTGCTTCCATATTTCTCTTTTCCTTAAAAGACTTGTCATTTTTCCTCTGAGACGGCGAGGGATGTCCAACCGCCACCCAGGGCCTTGTACAAGCGAATCAGATTGGAGATAACCGCTCCCTCGCTCTGGGCCAGCTCATCCTGGAAATTCAGGAGCGAGCGCTGCGCCTCCAGAACACTGTCGAAATCCGACAGCCCGGTCTGGTATTTGTATCCGGCCTGCTGGGACGCCTGCTGCGCCGCCCGGACGGCTTCCTGCAGCGCCTGCCGACGTTGCTCCTCTTCGGCATAGGCGGTCAGCGCGTTTTCAACTTCCTTGAGAGAATTAAGGATAGCTGTTTCATATGCCATGAGGTACTGTTCCTGAAGGGCCGACTGAACTTCAATGTTCTGACGAATTGCACCGGCATCAAAGATCCGCCAGGTAACACCGGCCCCGCCGCTCACAGTCCGGCTTCCGGAGTGCAGGAGATTGCCTGTGGAGAAAGCCTCCAGACCGATGGAACCGCTTAAAGTGAATTTGGGGTATAGCTCGGCCTTGGCCACTCCAATCCGGGCGGTCTGAGCTGCCAATTGCCGCTCCGCACGGCGGACGTCGGGCCGCTGCCGCAGGACGTCCGCGGGAACTCCTATCGCAACCGCCGTGGACACTTCCGGCAGGGGCTTCCGCTCTTCCAGTTCCCCATGAATCTTGCCCGGCTGCTCGCCTAGCAGCACGGCCAGGTTGTTCTTGGCTTCCTCAATCCCAGTCCGCAGGGACGGTATCTGCGAACGGGTGCTTTCCAGATTGTAGCGGGCCTGCTGCACGGCCAGTTCGTCGCTCAACCCGGCCTGTTGCCGCCATGATGTCAGTTCAAAGGTCTCACTCTGCGACTTCAGATTGCTTTCCGCTACACTCATCCGGGCCTGATAGGTACGGACATCCACATAGTTGAGGGCCACTTCCGCAAGCAGCGATACAAGCACGTCGCGCATGTCCTCCCGGCTGGCCGCAAGATCGGCATCGGCAGCCTCCACGGAGCGCCGGACGCCGCCGAAGATATCCAGTTC
>MVQR01000376.1 GCA_002067815.1 Syntrophus sp. PtaB.Bin001
GTTCTATCTGCTCATCGATAAAAAGCCGCCTCCCCATACGGGACTTTATGGCCCCATGCAGTCACTCGCCTATCTTGGCCTTTTGGGTATGGTCTTTATCATCGTGATCACAGGATTTATTCTCATGGGAGCAGGCTACCATGCTGCGGGATTGACCGCAGTAATGGCTACAATCTTAAAACCAGTGGAGAATATGATGGGAGGCTTGGCAACGGTTCGCTATGTTCATCATGTGTTGACGTGGGGATTTATCCTCTTCATTGTTGTTCATATTTATATGGCTTTCTGGTATGATGCCGTTCTAAAGGAAGGTACGCTATCCTCCATGGTAACGGGCAATATGTTCGAGAAAGAGAAACATTAGCAGAAGGCCGGTATAAAGGATTGTAGGAATTACTGTTGAAACAACAAAAGGGGGAAGTTAGCTTCCCCCTTTGTTTCCTGATTAAATGACGAATAAGCGTGACATCAATATTCTCGGGCTGGGCAACATCCTGATGAAGGATGACGGCTTCGGAGTCCATTTCATCCGCTGGTTCGAAGAGCGATGGTCTTTTCCCGATTCTGTCAGGATTATTGAAGGTGGAGTGATGGCTTATGCCCTTCTGGAGCCTGTATGCAGTTGCAGACATCTCATCGTTGTCGATGTGCTTAAGACCGATGACAAGCCCGGATCAATCTACCGTTTTACCCTGGCAGAGATAGAGCCCAAGCTTCCGCCGCCGACATCCGCCCACGAGGTTCAATTCCTAGATGTCCTCTGTAAAGCGGAACTTCTCGGCGAAGCCCCAGAAGTGGTTTTCCTCTGTATTGTCCCCGCTGATTTCCGGGAGATGGACCTTGAAATGTCGCCCCTGATGCGGGAAAAATTTCCTTTAATTGAAAAGTTGTTGATTGAAGAACTCAATCGGCACGGAATTGAATCATTGAAAATTCATGCATGAACTTTCACTTGTTTCATCAATACTGAATATTATCGATGACTACGCCGGCAGAGAGGGCTTCGAACATGTCAACTCCCTGCAGCTGAGCTGCGGGAAGCTCTCCGGTGTCGACCCGCAATGCCTGCAATTTGCCTTCGAAGTGCAGTCGAAAGATACTCGGGCTGAAGGGGCGATACTGAAGCTTGACATCCTGCCCGCGATCATTCATTGTTTAAACTGCGGGAGAAACAGTGAAGTTGATCGCATCGAAATTCGCTGCCCGGAATGCGGCGCGGAAGAGGTGCTGCTGACAGGTGGAACGGAAGAATTACAGCTTCTGGAATTGGATGTAGATTAAACGGACATTATTTTTTCTATTAATTAACCTCTACGCCTTTTGGCATTTAAAGATCGCCCTGATGAGCCTGTAACGAAGGTTAGCTGTATAATGAGGGTTAACAAAGGATTTCAGCATGTGCATTGCCTTTCCCGGTAAAATTCTGACCATCGATGAGGATAACTTTGCCGTTATCGACATCAGCGGCACGAGGCGGGAGGTATGTCTTGATATTGTCGATGAACCTGTTTCCATAGGCGACTATGTTATTTGCCACGCAGGGTATGCCATTCACCGGATCGATGAAGAATCGGCAAGAGAGAGTCTTGCTCTTCTTAAAGAATTGATCGATAATGAGATTTATTGACGAATACAGGAATCCCGATCTGGTCCGAAAATTACTTGATGCCGTGGGGGTACTGGCAGCCAGGATAAGGCATCAGGTAACCCTTATGGAGATATGCGGTACCCATACCCACTCAATCGGCCGTTTCGGTATCAGGAAGTTGCTTCCAGACAACATCCGCCTGATATCAGGACCCGGATGCCCTGTTTGTGTAACATCGATTTTCGATGTCGACAGGGCTCTTCAACTGGCGGAACTTCCGAATGTCATTTTCGCCACTTTTGGCGATATGCTGCGCGTCCCCGGAACAGGCGGACAGAGTCTTCAACGTCTTCGCGCAACAGGCGCTGATGTGCGCATTATCTCTTCAGCTCTTGACGCTCTTCGCCTTGCCGAAGAGAACCCGAAAAAAGATACCGTTCTCCTTGGAATCGGTTTTGAAACAACGGCACCTACCGTGGCATCGACTCTTCTCATGGCCCGGAATAAAGATTTAAAGAATTTTTTCGTATTTTCAGTCCATAAAACCGTACCTCCTGCAATCAGCGCCCTTCTTGGCGATCCCGAACTAAACATCGACGGTTTTCTTTGCCCCGGCCATGTCAGCGTCATCACCGGGAAAGACGCCTATCGCATTATTCCGGAAGCCAACCGTGCTGCCGTAATCACTGGTTTTGAGCCCGTAGACATCATCGAAGGAATACTTTTGATTTTACGACAGATAGTCGAAAATCATTTTGAAGTCGCTATCCAATATGCAAGGGGGGTAAAAAAGGACGGAAATCTCCCGGCGCGGCAAATCATGGCCGAAGTCTTTGAACCGAGCGACGCAACCTGGCGTGGTCTCGGAACAATCCCCGGCAGTGGTCTTTCTATCCGAGAGGATTTCAAGTTCTTCGATGCGTTGAACAAATTCAGTATTCCCGAATTTAGTTCAGCGGAGTTCGATGGTTGCCGTTGCGGCGATATACTGCGGGGAGTGATGTCGCCGCCTGATTGCCGTCTTTTCCGAAAAGTCTGCACGCCGACAAGCCCCATCGGTCCCTGCATGGTATCCGGTGAAGGAACCTGTGCCGCCTATATCAAATATGAATTATGAAAAATGAAACTCCACGGGTAAAAATGAAGATATTTCTAAAGATGCGGAGGGATAACCAATGAAGGTAGCCGTTGTCAAAAACGTCCTC
>MVQR01000377.1 GCA_002067815.1 Syntrophus sp. PtaB.Bin001
ACCCTCTCTACGTTTCCTGTGGTTAAATCAATTTCTAAATTGTACCCAGTCTCTGCGTACCTCATTTTTTTACCCCTTTATAGATGTTCGTTACAAAATGTGGCTATATTTAGCACAACGTAATTACTTGTCAAGTATAATGTAGCTTTTTTTTTGAAGCTTGATGGCTTTCACTTTAATCCTCAAGAAAAAATTTTTAATTAATAACGTCCTGATATTAAAAAAATAGTATCTGAAATTATTTTAGCGGCGAATAAGTCTTGATGAAATAAGTTGCACATGTTGTTAGACAAAAATGAAGTTAAATTATCGTTACAAACTTATGCTAAATTAAGCATAGATTAATTGCTGTCAAGAAAGCAAAATCGATTAAATCACCAAATTTCACGATAGAGGGAGATCGTTTCTCAGATTAAAAGGAGAGGAAAAAGATTTTCGTGATGATTTTAACAGTTACTCAGCACTATTCCCCGATTTCAATATTCTGGCCTGTTACGGCGGTCTTTGTGGCGACGAGTGGAATCCCGGCACGGGCTGTTTTGATAACCATTTCGAAAGTCATGCGGTCGATGGAAACAATGAAAGTTTCGGTCTTTATTTATAAATAATGGTTCCTATATGATCACCCTTCAGGGCACGGGTGATATTGCCTTGCTGCTGGCCATTGACGATCTGAATGCTGTTGAGAACTTCACTGTTCTGCAGAATTTCGAGACAGGGCCGTTCCACGATCAGATCATCATAATCCTGGGCGAGGAGTTCGGAAACGCTGATTTCGGATATAAATTCAGCGTCTGAATTCTTTTTTGGATCATCGGTATAGAGGCCGTCTTCATCCTTGATGTAGATGCAGCTTCGAGCACCGATCAGGTCCGCCAGAATTATCGTACCCACGTCAGTTCTGTGCACGGGGATACGCCATCCCTTTTCCTGAATGGCAAAATAATCATAGGGTGGCATCCCGTGCATCACGGGGATGCATCCCTGGGCAAAATAGGTCGATAATTTGATGACTTCATCATGGCCGATCTTGATTCCTCCCCAGGAAGAAAGCAGGGTAGACACGAGCAGTGCATTCTGTTCCGAAATGGAGCTGCCGAATTTGGCGATGATGCCCGTGGGCATGCCCAGTTCCAGACCAATGGAATAGATATGCCGGCTGCGTGTTCCGCCTCCTGTGGTGATGAGCATCTTGTGATCCGTCTTGTTTGCCACGATTTCTTCAATGATCGGGGGTAGGGCCTTGATGCCCCGGTCACAGATGGACTGTCCGCCAATCTTGATGACGTTCACATCGGGGAAAAGCCGCCGCTGCGGGGCGACATCCAGACTTTCCATAAATGACCTGCTGACCAGGCTTTCCCCCATCAGTTTACTTTTTACATGCAAACGTCTTCCGTCCCGTTCGCGCCAAAGGCCCATGAAAATTCCCCTCCACCTATTCCTTTACTTCCACTTCCTCTTCTTTTTCCTTCTCGCCATGCTTCAACAGAACCAGTTCCGCTCCCACCGCTTCGGCTATCTGCTCCAATTCCTGCTTGCGCATGTGTTTTGGGTAAAAATTGAGATCGATGTCAGATACTGCAACAAGGGTAAAACGTGGTTTCTTTTCTCCTTCGCCCACTTTGCGCCGTTCCCGATAAAAAATTTTACCTGCCATGGCTATACCTCCTTATTTGTTTTTTTCCCTTTTTCCGCCAAGAATTTCCCATTCTCCTTTGCCCTTCTGCACTACGGGCAAAACCGCCTCTTGTCCCCATAACCGGGGCCGCAGCCATCCTTTGGTGAACACCGTATCTTCCGGATGCGGAACAATGGCGTCTCTATCCAGGGAAACGACGGAGATGCTACATTGCGTTAATGTCGATACGGAAACCTCCACCGGATGCGCCCTTAGATTTCCGAACTCGATGAACCTTCCACTCCATCCCGATGCCGAAAGACCCACGGCGGCGGCAGCCCCGATAATTCCACCATTCGTCCCACCATGGCCGGAGAGATGAATCTCCTTGGCTACCTCCATGGCCTCCCGCTGGGTGACGATTTTTTCCGTGCATCTTTGACCGAAAGCGATCAGGCCGGGCAGATCGGGATGTCCTTCCGTGGCCAGACACAATCCGGGATCGCTTCCAGGCAGTGATTCCCTCTCGATGTGCTCACACGCACGTTCCAGAATTACCTCAACAAAGGACGAATCCGGTATATCGAGAATCACACAGGCTGAACTGTTGTGAGAGGTGTAAGGGATCCCGGGGTCGACAAGGAGCTGTTGTCGAACGACGCCCCATATGTGACATTTTTCGGGAAGCAATTCTTCGAAGTGACGCGCCAGCTTTCCCGTGCCGATTGCCGACTCGGCATTGTCCGTGTCATCAAATCCAATGTACAGTTTCATAATTTTGAGTAATTTTATCCTTTTTATTTATTTTTTCAACCTGTTTATTTTTTGACTTAAGTCATCATCATATAAGATATTTGTTCCCGGCCTTGACCATGAAGGTTCCTTTGATCGATATTCCCTACAGCAGACGAGACGGAGAAAGTTTATCAGGCGGATTTGCGGATGACATGGACGGCCGTAGCCTTGAAAAAGGCCTTGACTTTCTGACCTTCCCGGAGTTCCAGGAGATCAAGGGAAGTGCGGGTAACGTAGGAGATGAGGTCGAATCCGCAGTTCAGATCAATGCGGTAGAAAAGCCCGTGGGGTGCGATACGGATAATCCGGCCTGAAAAATTGTTCCGGGCGCTGCTGGGATCTTCCGCTGAGTCCGTGGAGAGGGTG
>MVQR01000378.1 GCA_002067815.1 Syntrophus sp. PtaB.Bin001
CTTGGTTGCCGTACGTTTGTTTCGACCGGGGAAAATGATGCTGACCAGCACCAATGTCAAAAAACTCATGATGAGGCCCGGATATAGTGGATCAAGTCCCCGGGGATAAAGCGCATGCCAACCAAGATTGGCCAGTGGTCCCAGACATGCCGCAAGGATACCGGCCATAGGAGAGACAAGGCGAGGGAAGAACATTGCGCCCAGCAGCGGAAAGAGGATAGTGCAACCCCTTAGTCCCATGGATAGGAAACTCCATCCGAGAATCAGGGATTTAAGGTTCCCGTTAACAAATAATACGCAGAGTGCGCAAACCACAAATATCAGCAGGCGCTGAACAAACAGGATTTCCCTGTCAGCCGCCGGCTTCCGTAAATATCGTTTGTAGATATCCTTCGTGATCATTGTTGAAATCCCCAGGGAAAGTCCGGCCCAGGTACCAACTACTGCGACCAACAATGTTGCAAGGACCACCCCTCCCGCCCACGGTGGTAGAAATTTCATTATAAAAACCGGTAGGACCTCACTTGAAGGCGTAGACGGGAAATATGCTCTCATATAAAGTCCGACCAGAATGCCCCCGATCCCGACAGACGGAATCATGAACGCGGATATAATCGCCCCTCGGCGAGCGGTCTTCGCGTCTTTCCCGGAATAGACAGCCTGGATATAGGTTTGAGTCGAAAGGACACCAACAATCAACGAGAAGCCGGCAGCGGCGTCAATATCTAAACCCCGGCCGAAAAGGGAAAACCAAGGGTGGTAATCAAATTTTTCTGTGAGACCCGTATAGCCGCCGACCAGATTATAGGCCATTACGCCGCAGACAATTGTGGTGATATAAAGCAGTCCGAGTTTTGTAACCCCGACCAAGCCAGTGCCCCACACTCCACCAAAGAATACGTATCCAAGAACGAGGAAGATGCCCATTATGGCGGCAGTGAGCGGACTGATGTTGAACATGGAGGTCAGGAGTGCGACTGCCGCAAGTCCTTGGCCGACGACATTCAGGAAAATGCCGATAGAAGAGAAAATACTGGAAACAGGACCGATATTGCTGCCGTAAGTCCTAACTAAATACTGGGGCACTGTTTCCAGGCCGCTGTCATGGAACTGCTTGGCCATCCCCAGCCCCAGCACGGCACAGGCGATACCGGCGCCAAGTGTAAACCACCAGGCGCATGCCCCGAATTGAAAAGCCAGTTGGGCCGTACCGATTGTCGACGCTCCACCCACCAAAGTGCCCATGATCGTTCCGGCAACCACGGCACTGTTTGCTTTGTGACCTCCGATGGAAAAGTCCTCGGCGGTTTTTACTTTCATCCCGGCGTAGATTCCCACTGCCGTAATAATGATGAGGGTTGCCGCAATTCCTACAAGGTGCCCCAAGCTAAGTGAAAGCATAATTTCAAATATGAATGAGAAAAGCTCATCGTCTAATTCGCCTCCGCCATAACTTCCTTCAGTATCGAAGACATATCCAGGGCTTTCATTTCCTTAAATAGTTTCCCATCGTTCAGAAGCGATGCGATTTTTTCATTATCAAGAAGTTTATAGTAATGATTGGTCTGTAACAGCCGTTCTATCTCCGGATCACCGGCGAGTTGGATCATTCTCGAATCATGCGTAAAACGGACGATGGCCTGATGATTCTTGAATCTTTCGAATAGTTCAGGATTCTTCATTACAATGGTGAGGTCGCGAAAGATTTGTCCGACCTTACCTTCTACCGGATCGGCCTTTTTGACCATCGATCCGCAAAACGACGCTTCGATTTCATTCTTCAGGTTGGTGAATACTCCCGGTGTAATGGCACTCTGCTTTGATTCTTCTATGGCTTGGTCTTCTGTCCCGGTTCCAATCGCTTCTTCTACGCTGCCTATCAAATGAATGCCCGTCAGAATGAAGAAGGCGAGAAATACCCCCCAAGCGCCTCCGAGGGCGGCACCGGTGTAACGCTCCCCTTTCATCAAGACTGGTTTGGCCGCCGGCTGTTCACTGCCACCCCTCTTTGCTTTAAAATAGAACTCTATCGCGAAAGAAAACAAACTAAATAAAAGGAGCCCCGCTGATAATTGCCCGACAATCGGCACCAAGGCCTTCGGAACAATATGAGTGCCCGTAAAGATCCATAAGATCAGGTACGAACAAGGTTTGGCAAGAATTGCCGCCAACGCAAAGCAGAACAGCGAAATGAGCATTTGTATGATACCGCGAAAATATCCGACACAGGCAAATAAAAGAGCAAGCACAACTCCACCGAAAATTAACATATTCTCCTCCCAAATCTGCTGAATTCAAAGCAACAATGCAAGAAGTGGGACACCGTTTTTGATAGCAATGCCGGTGGACTTGGATATTGTAATTCCAATTCCATATCAAAGCGCTTTATTTGTTGGCCTCGTTATCGGCTCCTCGACATACGCCTGTGTATGCCTGCGTCGCCTCTGCCTTGCCGCCTTGATATCATCTTTGATCTGGAACTGGTTTAAGACGGTTTTTTCATGAATCAATTCTTCCCTGGTTTACTTTCAAAACCTGCCTAATCTTAGTTGTAAGGCTTTGGACTGTAAAAGGTTTTTGCAAAAAATTGATCTCTTTGTCCAGGATACCGTGATGCGCAATGATGTCATGAGTATATCCTGACATATACAATACTTCGATTTCCGGGTGAACAGACGCTATTCTGTTGTACAAATCTATGCCATTCATTTCAGGCATGATCACATCGGTGAGCAATAAGTGCGGAATTGCAATATTCTCAGAAACCAACCGGAGG
>MVQR01000379.1 GCA_002067815.1 Syntrophus sp. PtaB.Bin001
CAGAATAATGGATTGCATCTGCTGTTCGAAACTCATGTTTTTTGCCTGCAGGTCAGCCTGATTCTGCTCAATCTGCGCGATGCGCTCCTCAGCGGTGACTGCGCGGTCGAAATGCTGGATGTTGAGGTACAGGGCAGTGGCGTAGGAGGTTCCTGATTCCAGCACGCGGGCGGTCATCTGGAGGGCTTCGGAGATGCGGAATTCCTGAGTGTAAGGTGTGGCCGGTACCGTAGCGGGGAGCGGGGATTCCGGTGCAGTTCCAGGGGATTCGGATGGACCGCAGACTTCCGGGTATTTCTGACGGGCGCCGGGGAAGGGTTCACCTTCGCCGGTGAGCAGCCAGGATCGGCTGCAACCGTAGAAATTCAGGATCAGTTCGAGATTCTTCCTGCTCGGATTCTTCCCGTATTCATACGGTTGATAGGTATGAAATTTGATCCCGATCGCCTGGGCGGCTTTGTTCTGCTCCAAGTTCCGGTTTTTTCTCAGCCAGGCAATCCTTTCCCCAAGCTTCAAATCTTTATCCATGTGTTTATTTTCCATGAAACGCTTTTTATGAACTTTTTTTAAAAAAGTGTTTCAAGAGTATTTCATAGTTAGATGTTAAATTGTTTTTTGTATGTATTTAAAATAATTAAGATATCATAATTTTGTAAAAAGGTATCGCCGAAAAAAGTATTACACGAATAAATGACTTGACATACGTCTAAAATAGACGTATATGTTCCCGTAAATCGTGACCAGTTAATTTTGACGAACCAAATAACCACCCAGGTCAGTCTGGTGGAGACAAAAAAAGGAGCAAAAATTATGAAACCGGAACGCATTCAGTACGAGTTGAAGCTCCGGAAGATCACGCAGCGTATGATTGCCCGTGAATGTGGCGTATCTGACGTCCAGGTCTCCCGGGTCATTAAGCATTGCGATCAACGGATGTCCCGCCACATCGCGGAAGCGATCAGCGCGCACACATAATATCTGACAAAGCCAAACTATCCGTTAGGGTGGGACGGAAAGTAAAAGGACTTCTGTAATTGGACGGCCACCCCTCCAGAGCGTACATTGAAAAACCATTTTGTATTTTCTATACGGTAAATGAAAGGAGGAAAGAATTGAAGAAGACCGCAATAGTACTTTTCTTAGGTTTATGCTTGGTGTTTGGGGCTTTAGGTAACGCCTTTGCCACCTTAGTCACAGCAACGGTCACGGCTGATAATCACTATGCCATTTACTATGGTACAGATACTAATCTTACCTATGTCGGGACAAACGAGTCAGGTTCCGCAGGCAGTTCAGGTACATATAATTGGTCGGCAGCCGAAACCTGGCCTACTTTTGATGTCCCTGTTGGTCAATACATTTACGTGGTAGGCTGGAGCGATAATAGTGTTGCGCAAGGATGGAAAGGGCAGTTTGTTACGAGTTACGGGACGCTTTATTCTGACAGTTCGTGGGAGTATCTTCTTAGTTCAACGACTATTAATGATTTAGGCGACGGAAGCCAACCCCCGACTGCGGAGCAAGTAAAATCTACTATTTCAAGTGCTAATCCGTCATGGCGGACCGGTGTCAACACAGATGCATACTCCGGTTGGGGTACTGTTGATGGTCTTGAATCATCACCGGCCCAATGGATATGGGGCACCACAATGTATCCTGGCTCCGGTGAAGGTGAGTATCAGGTATTCAGGCATTCTGCTCCCACTCCTATCCCCGCCGCAGCATGGCTCCTGGGCTCCGGCCTCTTGGGGCTGGTCGGAATCAGACGAAGAATTAAATCCTGACATCCTAGCATATGAGAAATGAAAAGGCAGAGTTTGTATCCTCTGCCTTTTTTATTGAACAATTACAGGAGATAAGGCCAGGCACGACACGAAGCCCAGGACTGGTGTATTGATCCAGTGGTGCAGATTAAGTGTTAGCCGCTTCATTCTCCTGTGGCGGTGTTGGTGTTACACCTTGGTGACTTTCATCTCTTAGAGGTGCTGGGAAAGGGCAAACGTGGTGAACCTACCGTACGGGATCAGACTTGTTTTCATGGCGAAACGAAGCGTCGACATCTTGGTGTGCCAATACTTCATGTAAAGTAAAAAAGAAAAAAGGCATGATGGAGTTATTCCCTCATGCCTTTCCAGAATACTAACTTTGAATCAAAGAGATTATTTTGCAGCAGGAGCGGCTTCGGCCGGTGCCGCTTTCTCTTCAGCCGGTTTTGCGGCCTTCTTCTTGGTGACCTTCTTCTTCGGGGCCTTCTTTACTTCTTTCTTGGCTGCTTCAGGTTTTGCGGTCTCAGCCTTAACCGGTTCTTCTTTCACCGGGGCTGCAGCTTTGTCCGCTGCAAATGCTGATGTGCAGAACAGAAACACCAAACCAACCACATACACCATTACCTTCTTCATAACTTTTCTCCTTTTACTACTTTTTTAATTTACCATCTCCTCATGGAGTGGTTTACTACCCATGATTATTCAAAAACATATCTCGGAGGAACTCCCACTCAAGCGAGATAACATTTTTACGTTGCATGATCTTTTTGTGCTTAGGCTTTTGCTGTAGCGCAATCTCTTTCAATATGTTTTTCTCATCCACAGTGATGTAGCTAACCAAAACTTTATTACCAAGCTTAAATTTTTCTAATGGTTTTTCTAAAACAAATTCAAATGTATCAACATTTCCTTTTACGGTGCGTTCAATCTTCAGGGTGGTATCTGTAATATCAACGATCTTGCCCGATGCATTCATGTTTACGACTTT
>MVQR01000380.1 GCA_002067815.1 Syntrophus sp. PtaB.Bin001
CACCTGCCTTGTGCCAAGCCGTACAGGAAACCAGGAATTGCTCAGGGTTGTTGAGTCAAGCGCCGCGCCTTGCGGTCAGGGCAGCTATGCTTTTACCTATCCATCGACCCGTCGTCCGCCCTTTATCTGGTTAGGAGAGGCAATATTTGAGGATCAGACGGGGGGAATTGTCCTCCGCCCACCCCTTACCAAAGCCTATGTCCGTTACGACAACACCAGGATGACCCTGCTGCACGAATTGTCGCACGCAACGCTCGGTACCGATGATGTTGCGCCTTATCGCAAGCATAACACTTACCATGCAGGGGCTACCGCCACGCGGTTAAGCGCCCTTGCGGCCGATGCGGATTATCCCGGCACCGGGGCCGGTGAAAGCGAACAGACTATTTCCCTCGGGACTGACGCGAGCGGTCGAACTTACTTCACAAAAAAGGATATTTTTGACCTTGCCGAGCACCGGCCGAAATGGACTGCTGTAAATGCCCACCATTATGCATGCTTTGGTGCCCATTGTGATACTAAATGCCCCGGGAGTTTTTGGCGTATTTGATCTCTTGAATTAGATAAGCTTTCCCTGGAATTCTTCCAAAGTTCACTTGAGGAAATCGATGATACGCCGGTTCACTTCATGAGCGCGTGCCGCAAAGAAATCATGCCCTGTGCCGTGAATCAACTCCGCTCGGATCTGTGGTGCAACCGAGCCGAGGCGCAGGAGTGCTTTATGTGTATCAAATATCACCTCCTTGTCTCCGACCAGAAACAAAGTTGAAGGTGGGAGGCTGGCCAGTTGTTCGTCTGTAAGAGGAACCGGCGGCACTATCCGCCGGTGCTTGAAACTCCTCTGGGCAAGATATGTATCGTCGGCTACTTGAGTAATTAGCCGCAGCGCCCTCTGGTCCGTCGCATCCGCAGTAGAGATCCAATTCACAAAATTCTTCAAGAAGAACCGAAACGGGATCAAGCATAGAATTCCCCGCCATATAAATCCCCATGGGACCGACGCTACTGTGCCTGCGGGCGCGAGCAACACCAGCCGACGCACCCGACCAGGAAAACGGATTGCATACTGCGCCGCGATCCATCCTCCGTAGGATAGTCCGAGGAAGTTCACGGAAGTTCCAAGATTGAGTCCCGTGCATACTTCGTCGAGCCAGGTGGCGAAATCGTCCGCCCCGGTTACGGGGCGCGTCTCGACACTTCGTCCATAGTCGTGAATGTTGTCCACTGCGAAGGTCTGAAAATGCTGAGAAAGGGAAGCCACATTTGGTGAGAACAGGAGTCCGGGCGAACCAATACCCGGCAACATGATCACGGGCTGCGCCCCAGAAGGTCCGCTCACTCGGACAAAAGTGCTGCCGAAAGACGTATTGACGCTCCGTTCCTCAGAAGGCACCGGCCAGGCCGTAGCGCGTTTGTCATATCGCTTGAGGTAACGTCGCTTTGCCGCTTCGGACCGGAACGGGTAGTGGTCGCTGTGTTTCAACTTCAAATCATTCTTTCTGTAGACTCAAGTGTAGAAGCATTTGCAAGAGTGGCTGCCGGCGAAGGATAAATCCAACCGTCGCAATTCATATCGGCGGAGAAATGTGGGGACATCTCCCATATTCTTTTCTTTTGGTAATACGGGAAGTGTCCCCATTTTATCCATTTTATCCCATTTTATCCCCATTTTATCCAACAAATAATTATTCATTATACAAATGCTTGGTGAGGCGGTATATTAATGCTTTTCGACAATAATTTTAGCGTTTTTCAGGCCAATACAAAAGGCCGGTTTCTATTCTAATTGCAAGACTAATAGAATTGGGTCGATTCCAAACAGCTTTTATTTTAATAGGGCTGCCCGATTCCATGATCAAGCGGGGATGATCCAG
This sequence comes from Syntrophus sp. PtaB.Bin001, assembly GCA_002067815.1. Taxonomy (GTDB): domain Bacteria; phylum Desulfobacterota; class Syntrophia; order Syntrophales; family Syntrophaceae; genus Syntrophus. Next base: position 1,875 of record MVQR01000380.1, read on the forward strand.
GGATTCCTGGACTTCGGTGGCGATGATTTCTTTACGGACCGGTTTCTTTTCCTGCTTGCTAATCATCTTTTCCAGTTCGGAAAAGGGGATTACATTGCAGGGTGAGGGTTGAACCTGTTGTATTTGGGCGTTTCTTCTCATTCTTCAGCCCTCATTTCAAGATTGTTGACCAGGCCGACACCACGGAGATAACGGACGCCCGAAGTCGGTCATTCGGCGGTGATATTCCTGCACAGGGGAATAGCTCCGCAGAGCCCGGAAAAAGAGGTTGCTTGGCTGGACCGGAAGGCCTTACTCGTGGGCGAAAGAGAAATTTATGGTGTTATATCCGGAAATGGGATATTTCCACATTACAATCAAAGAGCGACTTTCCGTAAGCAATAGAGGGAAACCATTCATGAAAATTATCAGACCAACTATTCTATTAACATTTCTGCTTGTTTTAGTAATTTTCTGGGGATGTTCAGTTAATAGGAATGTTGTACCACCTGTTTTTGGTTCTTCTAAATGGGTGGAATACGAGACGAATATCTATGGGGGTAATTATTCCTATAGCGAGGAAACTATCGAACACAGGACAAAGACTGTGGTTCAAGTGTGGAATAGAGTGGTTTACTCTGCTGAAGGCAGAGAGAGATATATTCAGGATATGAAAGACAATGGAATCTCCACTGACGGATATGAAAACCTGTCGGAGACACATCGTCTGAATGAAATAGACTGTAAGAAAGGAATGTACAATATTGTATCTATAGTCGATTATGATAGAAACGGAAAAATATTGTTCAGTGATTCATACAAAAAAAGTGAGTGGAATAATATACGTTTTGGTTCAATGATGGACAAATTACGGAAAAAAGTATGTAAATAATCCATC
>MVQR01000381.1 GCA_002067815.1 Syntrophus sp. PtaB.Bin001
AGAGCTTGGCCGCCAGGCCGCCTATCAGAGAGGCGACGACGATAATAACGATGTCTGCCGCTATGCCCATGAATTTCTAACTCCCGGATCAAACCAGTCTTTTCAAAATTGGGACTTAAGAGTACACATTACAGGACATTTAATCAAAAAAAATCCACGGAAATGCTGCATAGTCTGCATTCCCGTGGATGGAAGATCGGTCGATCATCGCGATTTTCACATTCTATTTTTTTTTCCTCAATCGCTTCAGAAGCCGGTCACGATAGAGGTATCCCGCCAATACGAAGATTATGCTGACGGAGACAATCACCAATAGCTGCTTATATTGATTGCTGCGCACATAACTTCCGCTGACGGTAAGCAGGATGGTACCCAACAACCTTCCCGTTGTTGAAATGATGAGAAATTGTCCCGTTCGGATGTGGCTGAGCCCCAGGATATAACAGAGACAGTCCTTGGGAAATCCCGGAATCAGAAAAAGAACAAAGGAAACGAGAATCCCCTGGTGTTTCATGAGATAGTCATATCTTGCAAGGATTTCGGACTTGACGGTCTTTTCAACCAATGGAAGGCCGAAAGTCCTGGCAAGAACAAAGGCAATCCACGACCCGATTGTAAGGCCGAGAGTCGAATAGATTATACCCAGGAAGGGACCGTAGAGGAAGCCGCCGATAATTCCGGTGACTTCACCGGGTATCGGGGCAGCAACCACCTGGAGTATCTGAAGGGCTATGAAAACGACCTCACCGTAAGGTTGAAAGGAGTTGATGAACTCTACCGCCTTCTCCTTTTGGACAAAGTAAATATAAAGGCCGTGATGAAAAAAAAGATAAGTTCCGAACAGCAACAGAGCCAGGAAAGAAACAATCTTGAAACGGAGGATGCGTTGATTTTGCCGGGATAACACAGCCGGAGTCACTTTTTCCGTCGGCAACTTATTTTGTTTCTACTGAATTCGTCGTTTTCTCTTCCGGTTCATCCAATTCTTTCTTAAATCCCTTGATAGCTTTACCGAGCGAACTTCCCAAACCACTCAATTTCCCCGGCCCAAAAATAACCAAAACAATAAACAGGATGATCAGCAAGTGCATTGGTTGAAAAAGACCTCTAAACATGGCAATCAATTCCTTTCTTTTTTCTCCGAGCTATCTCAATTCCGCCGCTTAGTCAACTCAATTTCTGCATAGAGTTTTGACTGACTTACATAAACGGGAATCAGAGCATAGTATGAAGTTTATTATTTAAACTCAGAAATTTCCTTTTGATCAGCGAGCGGCCCTGTTCCATATATTTGTCGAATTCCAAGGGCGTCAACGCACGGTAAAGGCCATGCTTGTAGAGATAACTTGCCACCTGGTAATAACTGATGGTTTCCTTCAGGGAGTCCTTTTCGTTTGCTGCGGCAGTAATCGACCTTGCAATAAAGTCATAACGATAGGAAACGGTTTTGCGAAGAGGCTTTAGGATGGCGAATTTTCCTTCCTCGATATGCCCCAGTTCCTGGTAATTTCCGATGATGGCATGACCTTCCTGGGGATCGATGCTGAAAATATCATGACCTAAAAAGCGGCTCGGGTAGCTCCAATTGAGTAAACCAAGCAAGGTGGGGGCGAAGTCCATCTGGCTGGCAACAGTTTTGACGTGTCCTGTCGGAAGCTGACCTCCGGGGGCGTAGATAATCAGGGGAATATGGTATCTATCGACGGGCAGCTCTGTCTTGCCGGCACTGGATGCACAATGGTCTGCAACGATGACAAAGATCGTATTTTTAAACCATGGTTTTTTTGCCGCCTCCCGGAGAAATTGGCCTATGGCATAATCGGAATATTTAACCCCGCCGCGCCGCCCCGAACTCTTGGAGGGCAGATCGATTTTCCCGTCGGGAAAGGTGAACGGGCGATGATTGGATGTTGTCATGACGAAAAAGTGAAAGGGTTTGTCCTTCGATTTGTACATTCTATCGGCTTCCCGTAAAGTCCAGCGATAGAGGTCTTCGTCACAGGCGCCCCAGACATTGGCAAAGGTTATATCATCCCTGCTTACGCTGCTGCGGTCGATGACCCGGTAGCCGTTATTTCCAAAAAAATGGTTCATGTTGTCGAAATAGCCGTAGCCGCTGTAGATAAAGGCGGTGTCATAGCCTTTTGCCCGAAACAGAGAACCGAGGGTGAACAGGCCTTCGTTGTGGGGGCGCTTAACAAGAGAACGGCCGGGAGTCGGAGGCAGAGACAGAGTCAGAGCCTCCATGCCACGATCCGTGCGAGTTCCCGTGGCGTAGAAATTGTCAAAGACTAAGCTCTTGGGTTCCAGGGCCGACAAATTCGGCGTCAGGTTTTGGTATTTTCTTTTATGAAGAAATTCATCACTCAAGCTTTCCACCGTAATTTGAATGACATTTGGTTTGAGCTCCGGTCCTTCATGGGAGTAAAACCTCAACATGTCTCTTGCTTCAGGCCTCAGGAGCACGGAACCGTCTTCCTCTACTTCTGCTTTCATTCGCTGAAATGCCTGATCGTCCGGAATGGTCGGGAAAAAATGTTTATAATCCAGTTCGTTGTCCTGGAATGCGGCAAAGAAAGACCAGGCCCCGTTTTTACCCAGTTCCCGATTGTAGTTATTGGTAAAATCCGGCAGCTGGTTTTGATTGATTATCAGACCTGCTAAGACGACTCCCAGGCACCAGACGATGCCGGTTCTGTAACGGGAACCTGACTTCTGGGATGCCGCCGAAAGCCACCGTCCCGGA
>MVQR01000382.1 GCA_002067815.1 Syntrophus sp. PtaB.Bin001
AATGTGACATACTTCATAATCGCCTATCTTTTCCGCGCCACACAAGAAATGTACTCATGGATGACCCGATAATTTTCCTCAGTCGCATGCCGGGCGGCGATTATCTCCAGGAAATGCTTTTTTATCAGATTCCGCTTTTCGGGAACCACCGCATCATAGAAGGCCGTGCCCGCCCCAGATTTCAACAAATGCTCCAATACAAGCTCCGGCGTGTCATAAGAAAAAACAACCTGCCCTTCCCAAAGATGCTCCACATCGAATCCCGACGCCTGCAATTCCTGATGAACCTGTTTTGTGTCCCGCGGAAAATCGAAAGCGATTCGCTTCTCCAGCACGGAGGGATCTTCAGCGACAAGTTCATAAAAGATATCCAGCGCCTCACGCGGCGAATGGTCCTTATGCACCACAAAAGCCAGGCGTCCGCCTGGCACGAGAGCGGAGCAGCTATGTTTTAAAAATGGCATCAACGGAATGTAGCCCAGAACCCAGCTGGAGAATACTACATCGAATTCTTTTGCAGTTGCCAACATTTCGAGGGCATCACCCGCAATAAACCGGATGTTCTCTATCCCCTGGCTACATGCCCGTGTATGGGCCTCGACAATCATGCCTTCGGATAGATCGACCGCACATATTTTACCCGCAGCGCCCACTTGCCGGGCAATCAAAACTGTTGCACATCCTGTACCGCATCCGGCTTCAAAGATCCGCTGCCCTTTCTGAAAGTTCACTTTATCCACCAATTCCTCTATGGGCCGCCCCGCCCTTGCCAGCCAGAATTCATCATAATCCCCGGCAACTCGGTTGTACGCCGTTTTCAACTCTTCCGGACCCACTTTGCCCTGGGCTTTATTATGAATTGTGAAAAAACGCGGCGGCTCGCAATTTTTCGGCAGATGCCTCCTGCAAAGGGCGGCTGAGGCACCGGGCGAAAGCGGCAACTTTCTCCCGGTTACGTAAGGCGACAATATCCGGCCCGCACACCTTGTACTCGGCTTACGGAAGTGCTCGCCCATGCGGTCGAGAATCCTTAAGAGCGGTTCTTCGATCACATTGCCGAAGGAAAGCGGAACCAGATTGCAGGGACATACTTCGCCGCTGCCGTCAATGTAGAGATGGGTCGATCCCGCCCCGCACCCGAAAGCTTCCGGAGATTCCAGATACAGGAAGGTGGACAGGATCGGCAGGTCTTCCCGCTCGGCAACTTCACGTTGAAAATCGAGAATCCGCCGGTGTTCGTCCTGGGTCAACAGCACATCCGACCGTCCCGCCAGTCTTCCCGTGGCACAGGGTTCGAGCAGGTGTACCTCCAAAGCGCCGGAGTGCGCGGCAAAGTGCAGGAAAGACTCGAATCGCTCCCACTGGAGCAGATCGTGAGTTCCCACGGTAATGATATAGGGATAAAGCCCGGCATTAGCCGCTGTCTCCAGAGCATTTACGGCTGTAACGAAAGCCCCCTTACGGCCACGCAGACGGTCATGCTCCGCCGGATTTTCGGAATCCAGACTTACGCCCAAGGCAAACAGCCCGGCCTCCTTCAGGGCCTGCGCCCTTGCGGGCGTCAGCCCTTTGCCCGTAGTATTCAATACCAGGTGGGTGCGCCCGTCAAAAGCCCTGACCACCTCTTCCAGATCGGATCGCAGCAGAGGTTCGCCCCCGGTCAGCGTAACCGACACCACATGCAGCGACCTAAGCTGCCGGATTGTCTCCCGGAGCGCCGCCAAGGGCACATCCTGCTGACTTCGGCCCGCGTTATAACAGTGCCAGCACCGATATGAGCAGCGGTTCGTCACGGCAAGCGTTACGGAAAACAAGCTTCTTTCCATTTTCGCTCCGATTGCACTGAACTGCTCTGCCATCGTATTAAACGCCGGACTCGGGTAAGGCGGGAAATGGGTGTTAACTACATATCGCCCGTCAAATCTCGCTACCTTCTCCTGACTCAGATAGTCCTTGAAGAAAGATGCCACCTGCGGATGCATCTTCGAAAAAGGCGACCGAGAAATCATTTCTTTGAAAAATTCACTGCCTCGCATAGCTTTGGTTCTCCTTGATTCAATTTCAAAAGTCCTGCGCTGTTTTCCAGAATCTCATCCGATACTCCCAACGCCTTTTCGAGGGCGATGTTCCGATCCCAGGGATTCTTCTCCGCCGTAACTATTAAAACCGTTCCGGGGGTAAGACGATAACCGTGGAAGCAGGGCGCGGTAAGCGCGGTATTGATCAGCGGCATGTCGCTGCCGTAAAGAAGACGTCCCCGCAGCTCCCGATATTTGAGCAGCCGCGGCAGCTGCCCCAGACGGTTGACCTGTGTCAGCGCGGAGATATCGGCATAAAGATTTGGATACTCGCGGGCAAGACGGAGAAACCTTTTGAAGTTATTCTCGCCGTTGGTCTTCCCGGAACCACCGGCATGGGCGGCAATCACGGTCACCCCGATACTGAGCGGCAGACGGAGCCGGTCCGGATCAGCCAACTCATCCCGTTTCCAGGTAAAGGATTGTTCGGAACCGGTATGGCACATTAGCGGCAGGCCGAGGGCTTTCATCTTCCGGTAGAAAGGAATCAGCCGCTTGTCCGCCGGATCGATCATCTGGACGGAGGGAAGCCATTTCACCAGCACTGCGCCGTCCGCCTTTGCCTGTTCCAGGCGTTCGATCGCATCCTTTCGGTAGGGATTGATGCTTGCCCCGAAAAGCAGATTCGGATACCGCCGCACCTCTTTCGCCACATAGGCGTTGGGG
>MVQR01000383.1 GCA_002067815.1 Syntrophus sp. PtaB.Bin001
CTGCGGGAGATATTCCGCAAGGTCATCCATCAGCTCGTCGATGCCCAGGCCGTGCTGGGCCGAGATGTCATAGATTCTGGGCGCCCCGAGACGGTAGAATTCCGGTAGAAAGCCTTCATGGCGGGGACCGTCCACCTTATTGACGACGTAGAAGACCTTTTTCCCCGCTTCTCTCAGCAATTGGGAAATTTCAATATCCGCCGGGGTCAGGCCGTCCCGGCCATCCATCAGGAAAATGATGAGATCGGCCTCTTCTATAGCCAAGTGGGTCTGTTCACGCATCTGGATGAGGATGGTCTCCGAGGATGTGGGCTCGAAGCCGCCCGTGTCGATCAAGGTGTATTTGCGCCCGTACCAGTTGCATTCGGCATAATTGCGGTCCCTTGTTGCCCCCGGCACGTCGATGACGATGGCCTTGCTTTTCTGTGAAAGCCTGTTGAACAGCGTGGATTTGCCCACGTTGGGCCGCCCGACGATGGCTACTATTGCGTTGTTTCTCAAATTCGTCCTCTGTGAATTTTATTCAACCGGCTGCAGACCGGCGGATGCTTTATGCTTCATTTGCAGTTTTTTGTAAACAAATGTTTGGAAAAGGCAGCCACTAACCATCATAATAATTTCTAATCGGCGGTTCCGGAGGGAATATCGTTTGGTGAAGCTACCGTACCGGGGCCGGAAAAGTATTCCTGAAACCGTTCGGCCAGCCGGCGGTAAACCGGCTTGCGCATGTCAGCCGCTAGTTTCAGCAGACGGTCAAAGGGCATCCACTTCCAGGCACGGAATTCCCGGCTCTTATTCACGTCAATGCCGGAATCGGTTCCGTGAAATCGGAAGAGAAACCAGTATTGGACCTGGCCCCGCCCTGTCTTTTCGCTCCGGCGACTTACCGGCAGTTCATAAACAAGAGGTTCGGGGTACGTATCGATAAGCTCCAGGTTGTCTTTCGAGATTCCCGTCTCCTCGGCGATTTCTCTGAACGCCCCGTGAAGCGGTTCCTCGGAGTCTTCCAGCCCGCCCTGTGGCAGTTGCCAGGCGCCGGGAAAATCAGCCCGTTCGCAGGCAAGGACAAGCCCTTCTGAATTGACGATGACCGCCCCTGTTCCCGCCCGGAAGTACTGTGCCGGTGAATTCATGGTTCCCCCTTGCGACCCGGTTGTTTGCTGTCCCGTCCGATTTTGTTTTCTATCCTCATGTCTGTAATCTGCTGCAAAGTTTCAGCGGCTTCATATGAATTGTGCTGTTTCTTAAATTTTTCCGAAGCAATGATGAAGGCCGTCTTGCCGGCCAGGTCGTTAAAAAGGGTATATTCAGGACTGCCGTATGTCCACTCCAGAGACATTCCATCGCGGATTGACTCCCGGAGTATCTGATAGGCCTGCCGGAATAATCCCAAGGTTTCAATGTCCTCCTTTTTCAGCACCCGTTCCGCCGCGAGTTTTACGATGATTGCTTCTATGCCGCCTTCCGCCGCCGCTGCCCGCTGCAAGAGATCCATGTGCATCGCATCGGGGAAAGTAATCGGTTTAGCGCGTTCGCCAGTGTAGCAGAAAGCCCTCCAGAGCCGCGACAGCTCTTTGAATTCTCCGTAAAGTTTATGGAATTGCGCCGCAATGGCAGTATCAAGCTCCCGGCGTTTCTTCTTCAGATCCCAATAGGCGATGATTCGCTGCCCCAGAACCAAACCCAGAAGCAGAGGAAGGAATGATAACCCTGTCTTAAACAATTCGAGCAGTATGGAATTACTGAGTGATGGCATTGGCTTCCCTTTTTGTTGTCAGGATGAACGGTGGCATTGCTGAAGTTTCAGTTACTTCTTCTGTTGAATGTACTCATACCATTTTTTCAATAGCAGAGCTCTTTGCTTAACAATGGGGTAATCATTTCATCGGCATCTCCTGCCCTCAGCCCAACGATCAAGCAAAATAATCCAAGTGCTCTCAACATATAAGACCGCCCTTACTTAATAAATTAGTTACACTCATTCACTATACCCAAACTCCTTGAGCATTTTAGGGTCTTTTGTCCAGTCTTTTCTGACCCTCACAAAAAGTTCCAGGAAAATCCGCGTTGCGAAGAACTTTTCCATGTCTATACGGGCGTGGGTGCCGATTTTTTTCAGCATGGAGCCTTTCTTGCCGATGAGTATCCCTTTCTGTGAGTCTTTTTCCACGTTGATCGTTGCTGAAATGCGGATGATATTATTGGCTTCGTCCTCCTTGAAGGCGTCGACGACGACGGCCGAGGAGTAAGGGATTTCCTTGTGAGTCAAAAGCAGGATCTTTTCCCGAATGATTTCCGCGGCGATGAAGCGTTCGCTGGTATCGGTCATAATGTCGTCGGGAAAGTACCGGGGACCTTCTGGCAGGTATTTCCAGAGTTCATCGAGAAGCAGGGGAATTCCCTCGCCGGTCAGTGCGGAAATCGGGATCAGTTCGGCAAAGGGGTGGAGATTGCGATAGGAGTCCATGAGCGGCAGCAACTGTTCTTTCCGGATAAGGTCGATCTTGTTGAGAATCAGAAATTTAGGAATCTGAGTGGCTTCCAGGAACTCGATAATGCCGATATCATCGGGGTGGACTTCCTGGCCCGCTTCCACGACGAACAGAAGAACATCGGAATCGGAAAAGGTCTCCTTGGCCGTGCGGACCATCATCCGGTTCAGCGGCGTGCGGGCCGAATGGATTCCCGGCGTGTCCACAAAGATGAACTGGGCGTTTTCCGTGTTGAGTATCCCCGTG
>MVQR01000384.1 GCA_002067815.1 Syntrophus sp. PtaB.Bin001
AACCGGCCTGCGCGCACGGATCGACGCCATGTTCCGGGGCGAAAAAATCAATATCACGGAAAACCGCTCCGTTCTTCACGTGGCGCTGCGGGCGCCGAGAGGGGCATCCATCGTTGTCGACGGCGAAAACGTGGTGCCCCATGTTCATGCCGTGCTGGACAGGATGGCCGATTTCGCCGATCAGGTTCGGAACGGAGTTTGGAAAGGCCATACAGGCAAGCGCATTCGAAACATCATCAATATCGGCATCGGCGGTTCGGACCTCGGGCCCGTCATGGCCTACGAGGCGCTCAAGTTTTACAGCGACCGCTCCCTGACCTTCCGTTTTGTCTCCAACATCGACGGAACGGACTTCGCGGAAGCGGTTCAGGGGCTTGACCCGGCGGAAACTCTTTTCATCGTGTCCTCCAAGACCTTCACGACTCTGGAGACGATGACCAACGCCTCCACTGCCCGCGCCTGGCTGCTTCAAGGCATGAAAGGGGAGGAGAAGGCGGTGGCGAAACATTTTGTTGCGGTCTCGACGAATGCGCAAGAAGCGGCGAAATTCGGCATCGATACCGCCAATATGTTCGGATTCTGGGACTGGGTCGGCGGGCGATATTCGATGGATTCGGCCATCGGCCTGGCGACGATGCTGGCCGTCGGCCCTGATAACTTCCGCAATATGCTGGGCGGTTTTCATGAGATGGACGAGCATTTCCGAACCGCCCCCTTTGAGGCCAATCTGCCGGTGCTGATGGGGCTTCTCGCAGTCTGGTATAACAATTTTTACGGTGCACAAACCGTTGCGATACTTCCCTACGAGCAATATCTGAAGCGCTTTCCCGCATACCTTCAGCAGCTGACGATGGAAAGCAACGGCAAGCACGTCACCCTCGACGGGATCGAGGTCGATTATTCAACCAGCCCGATCTATTGGGGGGAACCGGGCACAAACGGCCAGCACTCTTTCTTCCAGCTGATACATCAGGGAACTAAGCTTATTCCCTGCGACTTCATCGCCTTTGTCGAGCCGCTTCATCCCCTTGGCCGGCACCACGATCTACTGCTGGCGAATGTATTTGCCCAGACCGAAGCACTGGCCTTCGGCAAGACGCTTGAAGAAGTCAAGTCCGAGGGTGTCCCGGACCGGCTGGTGCCTCACAAGGTCTTCGAAGGCGATCGACCGTCCAATACGATTCTTGCTCAGCGATTGACGCCGGAAACTCTCGGAAAACTTGTCGCCCTCTACGAGCACAGCGTCTTCACTCAAGGCGCAATCTGGAACATCAATCCCTTTGACCAGTGGGGCGTGGAACTGGGAAAGGCCCTGGCGCAACGCATCATCCCGGAGCTAGAAAACCGGGAGGAACCGAAACTAGCCCATGACAGTTCAACGAACTCTCTGATCCGGCGGTATCGAAAGCTCAAGGAACAAACAAAATAAGAAAAATAATGGTCTGTGAATTGCTTCGTTTCCCGGCAGGAAAATCATTACTTTCGGAAAGGAAAGAGGAACTGAATGACGATGCAGAAACCTTCCCACCAAGACCTGACTAGGATTACACTGCAAGTTCTATGGATCGGAATACTCATTTCCGCGTGTTTCTGGATCATGAGACCGTTCCTTCTCTCGCTCATCTGGGCCGCCATGATCGTTGCGGCCACCTGGCCGTTCATGTTGAAGTTGGAGGAGTGGTTGTTTGGGAAGCGTGGCCTTGCCGTCGCCACCATGACGATCGCCATGCTGATCCTGTTCATCGTACCCTTTTCACTGGCCGTTGTCGCCATCATCGAGAATGCGGACAGGATAGCCGGTTGGGTGAAATCCTTTCAGACGCAGTCCCTGCCAACCTTGCCTGCCTGGATTACCGGTATTCCCATTGTGGGGCCGAAGGTGGCCGATGCGTGGCAACACGCCACAACCGGACCGGAGGCGTTATCGGCACGCCTAGCTCCCTATGCGGGAGATTTGCTGAAATGGTTCCTGTCTCAGGCTGGCAGTGTCGGGATAATCATGCTGCAATTTCTCCTGACGGTGATAATCGCCGCAATCTTTTACGCCACTGGTGAGAAGGCCTCGAAGAGCATAGCTCGCTTTGCACGCAGGCTTGGCGGGAGCCGTGGAGAGGAAGTCGCCGTTCTGGCCGCAAAAACCGTCCGGGGAGTGGCTCTCGGCGTGGTAGGCACCGCCCTGGTGCAATCGCTTCTCGGCGGCATCGGGCTGGTTATCACCGGAGTGCCGGCCGCCGCGGTGCTGACGGCGGTGATGTTTATGCTATGTATTGCGCAGCTCGGTCCCAGCCTCGTCCTTATCCCATCGGTGGTCTGGCTTTACTGGAGCGGACAGACGACCTGGGGAACGGCATTGCTCGTGATATCGATATTCACCGTGACCATTGACAATCTGCTGCGCCCGATTCTCATCCAGAAGGGAGCCGATCTGCCGCTGCTTTTGATCTTTGCCGGAGTCATCGGCGGTCTCACCTCCTTTGGCATCGTCGGGCTTTTTATCGGGCCGGTGGTGCTCTCCGTAACTTACAGGTTGCTGCAACTGTGGGTTAAAGAAGAAGACGAGAGCCCGACTCCGGAACCGTCGGCTGAGGCTGAATCAAATATGAAATCATAAGCGGGAAAAGAAAAAAGCTCATCCAAAAAAAGGACATCATCTATCAGATCGAAGCTGGAGGGCGCCGATATGAAGAGGACCGTAATTTGGGTTG
>MVQR01000385.1 GCA_002067815.1 Syntrophus sp. PtaB.Bin001
CACGAAACCTTCGGGGGTCATAAGAACACAATGGAGAGAATTTCCCACGGGATCAACGAGGACGACCCCGAGCAAAGACGCTGCAGTACCATCCGGCAAACTCGCTTCGATGGCATGAATCAGGCGATAGGAAGTCTGAACAAAGGGGAGACAATCCTTCCGGCAACATACCTCTTCGGCAGGCTGCCTCTTCAAACCGACGTCATGACGTATTTCCGGCATCCGACTGCACGCCGCCATCAACAAAACTAGGAGAGCAACCAGGACACCGGCGGCGTAGCCCATCAACCGGTACTAAAAAGGATATCGTCCAACCGCTGATTGGTCCGGACATTTTTAAACTCGATCACCGTGTAAGCCTCGTCACTCTCAATTATCCTGACAGTATCAATTTCTCCGGGCTTTTCAGAAAGGGTGATTTCAATTGCCTGTATCATCGCCCGCATACCCTTATCTTTCGGCGTCAGAAGTATTCGGGATTTGCGGCCGGGTTTCAACGAGGCCGAAAAGGTCGGACTGGAATCGAAGTTTCCTCGATTCCATGCTGCGATTTCCGGCAGGACGAACTTCATGACCTGCGCGCTGTTCTGATTCTCCTCAACAAGCCTGTTGTTCTGTTGAATGTATCGTTTTACGCTCCCTTTATTAAGGAGCAAGACACTCCGGACAGGGGACAGATATTCCCAACGCAGGGCATCGGGTGACCGGAAATAGAACCGGCCTTCGGAAACCAGCGGCCGGGACAGAATCTTCAGGTGCTTGCGCTGAACAAAACCGGCCTGCAAGGTGTTTACGCCCGCAGAGACTTGTCGAATCTGCTCCCAGCTTTGCGCCCATCCGACCAGCAACCCACATCCGAGAAATACCGCCAAAATTGTCAAAATTTTGCGGATGTTCATTTTCCTTGAAGCAATCATTTTTTATTTCAGAACATCCCGCCGTTTACACAGATGACCTGACCGGTGATATAGGAAGCATCGGAAGAACATAGAAAGCGCACAACCTTTGCCACTTCTTCTGGCTCGCCGACCCGCCTCATGGGAACCATGTCCCGGATCCGCTCCGGAGGAATTTCCTGAATCATTTCAGTACGGATCAGCCCCGGCGCAATCACATTGATCCGAATCCCCAGCCTTGCCACTTCGGCCGCCAGGGAACGGCTGGCCGCGATCAGCCCCGCCTTGGCGGCGGAGTAGTTTGCCTGACCTCGATTTCCAACCAGTGCTGACATGGAAGACATCGAAACAACCGATCCTCTGCGGGCCCTCATCATCGCTTTGATAACAGGCTGCGTTACATTGTAAAAGCCGTTCAGAGTCGTCCTGATGACCGCATTCCAATCTTCATCGGGCATCATGATGAATAGATTGTCAGCCGTAATTCCGGCATTGTTCACCAAAACATCGATTGAAGGCCGACGGGCGATCAGATCGTCGAGACACTGCCTGCTTTCTCCCGGATCGGCTACATCAAAACGCAGCTTCTCGGCCGAACCGCCCTGTGCCTCGATAAGGGAGACCGTTTCTTCGGCCTTAGCATCATGGGAACGGTAATTGACCACTACATGATACCCGGCGCGGGCCAGTTCAAGGGCCACCGCACGGCCGATTCCGCGACTTGCCCCCGTAACCAGGGCCGTTTCCCGTTTATTCTTTTCCATGAAGTTTCCCTTTTCCTGCTTCGGGTTGTTCATTTCTCAGCGCTTGTATCGTCACTCGGCAGACATTTGTTGATCCGTTCATCACCGTTCCTTCAAAAACATGGTAATCATCCAGGCGGTATTGACTCGTCGCCCTTGTGATCAAACGGGTAGAAATCGGCACCCGATTCTCGTAGAATTCCGCGTTTCGAATCCCCACCAGCCATCCACCACCGGCCTGTTCGCCGTCGCGGCGCCTCTTCCAGCTTCCGCCGGCGCATGCCGTCTGAGCGACCAGTTCGATCATAACCAACGCATCAACAGCATCTCCGGAAAAAAGCGGCCATGATTCACGAACCGTTGCGGCCGTTGTACAGGACTGGTCGTCAACATCAAGGATTTCTTCGATCAAAGCCATCCGGCCACGATGGGGAATCAGTTCCTCCACGGCAATTTCCATAGGGCGCAAATCCTTCCCACCAACAAAAATTCGGCGTGTAGTAGATAAGAAATCGCCCTTGAAGTCAAGGAAAAATCATGGACTGCGCTCTCCGGCCACGTTAAGTGAAACAGAGATGTCACCAGAAAATCTTGATCTTTGTCTTCGGCTGCGTTATTTGAAGTTCTCCGAAGCGGGCTTCGGAGAACTTCGATCACTAAAGAAGGACTTTTAAATATGATTCGCTCGCTTACCCCCGCAATTTGCTGCGGGGAATATGCTCGCTTCCGGATTCAACTTCAATGCGATCCATAGAGCGATCGCGAAAGGATATTCTCTAAATGAACTCCCCTGAAAGGTTTTATGAAAACATTTTTTCCCGGCGCATCAACGCGGCGAATCCATATGTGAGCTCCCGTTATACGGTCGGCGACATTCTGGGACTGGCGCATTCCCTCCGGGAAAGTCTTCAGCCATTTGCAGAAAAAAAACAAGCTTTGTGCCTTTGTACGGAAGACCGCGGGTTGATCATGGCGGCCCTCCTTGCTTCCCTTGCCGGCGGCCCACCTATG
>MVQR01000386.1 GCA_002067815.1 Syntrophus sp. PtaB.Bin001
GGAAGGTCTGAGAACCCGAGGATTTCCTTCAACGGACGAAAAGCTGCTGGCTGCCATGATTTCGCCCTTTGTGTATGATCATGACCAGGAGATCCTGATTGACAAAGGTAAAGTCCCCCGCAGACTCAGACTGGCGTTTGAACATATGATCAAAAGAATGAAACCTCTGGCGGGACGAATGACTGCTGCCGGTTTTCCTGTTCAGCCTCTTTATTTATGGACGAGTGTGGTGGTTTATGCATGGGCTTCAGGGGAACAATGGGATGACGTCATAGAACGTGCCGGTATTTCCGATGGTGAAATGGCCATGCTGATTCTTCGGACAGCGGATAATCTGAGGCAAATTGCATCTCTCAAGGATACTCATCCTGAAATGGCTGAACTGGCGATTCGGGCGCGTGATGCGATTCTGCGGGAACCGGTTGTCTTTGAATGGGAAAGTTAGGAAGTTTTTTCAAAAAAGAAAATACGGCAAAGGGCTTAATTGAAGCTTGACATATTTCTCTGCATCAGGGTATAAGGCCAAACCTGTGCATAACAGGTTTGGCTTCTGAGTACATTTTATACGTCCCCATCGTCTAGAGGCCTAGGACACGGGCCTTTCACGCCTGTAACCGCGGTTCGACTCCGCGTGGGGACGCCAATAATAAAAACAGGGATTTAGGAAATTATTCCGGTCCCTGTTTCTTTTTCTGAAAAACGATTCCCCGTGCTATTATTGGCAGATATCGGAAAGGGGTAAAAAATTCTTTCAGGCAATTGAGTTGACCATCAAATCCCCTACCATTTTGCTGAAGCGGGAAGGGTTGTCCAGCTTGCCGCCTTCGGCAATTACCGCCATGTCGTAGAGAAAATTGCTGTAGTCCTTGAGAATCGATGCTTCGCTGTCTTTTTCAAAAATCTCTCTGATCTTTGACAGCAAGGGGTGGTCCATATTCAATTCCAGCACCCGCTTGGTTTGGGGCACTTCCTGGCCGTTTGCCCGAAGGATTTTTTCCATGAAAGCGCTCATGTCGTATGAATCTCCCGAAAGACAGGCAATGGAGTCCTTTAAATGGGTAGAGGGCTTAACTTCCTTGATCTTTTCATCTAATGAGGACTTTATATAGTCGAAAAGGGCGCTATACACATCCTTTTTCTTCCCATCGATTTCGTTCAGATCGAGATCGCCTTTTTCGGCGCTTCTGAAGCTTTTCTTGTCAAACTCATGCAAATCTCGAATCACCCATTCATCAATGGGATCGGTCATGAGCAGAACTTCGTAGTCCTTTTCCTTCAGCTGTTCGAGATGCGGACTGTTGAGCAGCATTGTGAGATTATCGCCGGTAATGTAATAGATATCTTTCTGATCCGGTTTCATTCTGCCGACATACTCCTGTAAAGAAATCCACTGCCCATCGGATTTTGTCGTTTTGTATCGCAGCAGGGATGCGAGCTTTTCTCGGTTTTCAAAATCGATGGAGATTCCTCCCTTGAGGATGTGTCCGAATTCTCCGTAAAAGGATTCGTATTTTTCCTTCTCCATGTTCGCGAACATCTCCAGCAACTTCTTCACCAGATTCGTCCTGATGTTCCTGACCAGGGCATTTTGCTGGAGAATTTCGCGGCTCACATTCAAATTTAGGTCGGGCGCATCGACTATGCCCTTGATAAAAGCTAGATAGGGGGGCATCAGTTCGGTACAGTTTTCCATGATGAAAACACGCTTGCAGTAAAGATTGATACCGTGTTTTCTCTCGTGCATGAAGAAGTCGAAGGGAAGCTTGGAAGGGACATAAAGCAAGGCGCTGTATTCCGTTGTTCCTTCAAGTTTGAGATGAAGATGGGAATGAGGCGGGTTCCAATCGTGACTGATGTGATTGTAAAATTCGTTGTATTCCTCTTCTGAAACTTCGGCCTTGTCCTTGGCCCAAATGGCCTTCATCGAATTGAGGGTTTCTTCTTCAATGACCGTTTCCGTTTTATTGTGATCGGGCTTGCCATCCGCGTCCAGTATAGGTTTCGTCTTTTTCACATCCATGACGATTGGGTAGGCGACAAAATCGGAATGCTTTTTCACGATGCTTCGGAGAATCCACTCCGAGGCAAAGTCCTGTTCATCGTTTCCCACGCTTTTCAATTTCAAGATTACGGATGTCCCGCGGGATGCCTTTTCGGTCTCTTCGATAGTGTAAGTGCCGTCACCGGAAGATTCCCATTTGGTAGCTTTATCGCTTCCCGCCGCCTTGGTAATAAGGGTGACTTTGTCCGCCACAATAAATGAGCTGTAGAAGCCGACCCCGAATTGCCCGATCAACTCCGGTGCAATGGCATTATTTTTCTTTGCGGCATTCATGGCCTCTGCAAAGATTGCGGTGCCGCTTTTGGCAATTGTGCCGATATTTTCAACAACCTCATCGTAGGTCATCCCGATGCCGTTATCCGATATTTCCAGCGTTCTCTTGTTTTCATCGGGTTTGAGAGTAATTTTGAATTCCGTGTCGTCGCCGAGAAGATCGGGCTCCAGTTGTGATTTGAAGCGAAGTTTGTCGATTGCGTCGGATGCATTGGAAATGAGCTCTCGAAGAAAGATCTCTGGGTGGGAATACAGCGAATGAATAATGATATTCATCAGTTGG
>MVQR01000387.1 GCA_002067815.1 Syntrophus sp. PtaB.Bin001
TCAATGCATGCCAGGGAATGCCTGGGGCGGGGGAAGGGGCTTGTCGATCTCGACATCCTGAGAGGGGCCGAACAGGGTTACGAAGAGGCCATCTCCCAACTGGGAAACAGCCAGCGGCTGATTCCCAAGCGGATGATTTCGGTGATCGTTCCGGACAAGCTTGTCGGGAAAACGGTGACGACGATCCTATCCGTCAACCGGACCGGCAAGGCGGGCGACGGTAAGATTTTCGTGATGCCCGTGAACGAATCGATCCGGATTCGTACTGGGGAAACCGGCGACGAAACCCTGGATGAAGCATAAAACGTCCCTGCGAAAAGGAATCAAGGAGAAAGAAGATCATGGCTGCCATAACAAAGGATAACGCAGCACGAAACATAGACCCCCAGGAGGTCAAGGAGGAGCTACTCCGCAAATATCCTGCCAAGGTGGCCCGCAAAAGGGCCAAACAGATTGTGGTCAACAAGGTGGGACCGAACGAAGAGGTTCCGGAAATCCTGGCGAATTCGCGAACCATCCCCGGCATCCTCACCATGCGCGGCTGCGCTTACGCGGGCTGCAAGGGCGTCGTGCTGGGACCCACGAGGGACATTCTCCAGATCACCCACGGACCGATCGGTTGCGCATTCTACAGCTGGCTGACCCGGCGCAACCAGACCCGGCCGAAAACGCCGGACAGCCCGAACTTTATGACCTACACGATGTCCACTGACATGCAGGAAGAGGAGATCATCTTCGGTGGAGAGAAGAAGCTGCGCAAGGCCGTCCAGGAAGCGATCGACGCTTTTCATCCCAAGGCCATCGGCATCTTCTCCACCTGTCCCGTGGGGCTCATCGGGGACGACGTCCATGCCGTGGCGCGGGACATGGAGGCGGCAAATCCCGGAGTCAATATCTTCGCCTTCAGCTGCGAGGGATACAAAGGAGTCAGTCAGTCCGCCGGGCACCATATCGCCAACAACAAGATCTTCACCGACGTGATCGGCGAGCAGGATGATCCGCCGACGGACAAGCCCTACCGCTTCAGCATTCTCGGCGAGTACAACATCGGCGGTGACGCTTTCGAGATCGAGCGCATCACGGAGAAATGCGGCCTTTCCGTTCACGCTACCTTCAGCGGTAACTCGGAGTACGAAGATTTTGCCAGCGCCCATACCGTCGATCTCAACGTCGTCATGTGCCACCGGTCCATCAACTACATGGCGGACATGATGGAAAAGAAGTACGGCATTCCCTGGTTCAAGATCAACTTCATCGGAGCCGGCGCCACGGCCAAATCGCTCCGGAAGATCGCCGCCTATTTCGAAGACGAAGCCCTGAAGCAGCGGGTGGAGGAAGTGATCGCCGAAGAAATGACCGAAGTGGAGAAGGTCCGGCAGGAGGTTAAGGCCCGCTGCGAAGGCAAACTGGCCATGCTCTTCGTCGGCGGCTCCCGGGCGCATCATTACCAGGAGCTGTTCAAGGAAATCGGAATGAAAACAATTTCCGCCGGCTATGAATTCGCCCACCGGGACGATTACGAAGGGCGGAAGGTTCTCCCCGATATCGTGATGGACGCCGACACGCGGAATATCGAGGAATTGACCATCAATCCCGACGCCGAGCGTTACCGGCCCCGCCGGGATGAAGAGCAGCGGAAGCGCTTTGAGGAACGGGAAGGGATGCATTTCAGCAACTACGCCGGAATGATGCCCGACATGGCGGAGGGGACGCTGGCCATCGACGACCTGAATCATCACGAGACCGAAATTCTCCTTGAAAAGTACAAGCCCGATGTCTTCTGTGCCGGGATCAAGGAAAAATACGTCGTCCAGAAGGCGGGCGTGCCGCTCAAACAATTGCACAGTTATGATTACAGCGGACCCTATGCCGGTTTCCGGGGAGCCATCAATTTCTATCGGGAGATCGACCGCCTGGTGCACTCCCGAATCTCCCGTCTGGTGAAGCCCCCCTGGCAGGGAAGCCCGGAACTGGCGGGAAGTTATGTCTGGAATCGATAAAGGAACGAAGAGGAAAGGAAAGGAGACCTGTTATGCTGTTACGACACACACCTGAACAACCGGTGGAAAGGCAGGCATTGACAATCAATCCGGCGAAAACCTGCCAGCCTGTGGGGGCTATGTACGCGGCGCTGGGAATCCACGGTTGCCTGCCTCACAGTCACGGATCGCAGGGATGCTGCGCCTACCATCGGAGCGCCCTTACACGGCATTACCGGGACCCCATCATGGCCACGACCAGTTCCTTTACGGAAGGGGCTTCCGTTTTCGGCGGCCAGGCCAATCTGCTGGAGGCGATCAACAACATCTTCACTCTTTACAATCCCGAGGTGATCGCCGTTCACACCACCTGCCTTTCCGAGACGATCGGCGATGATCTGATCCAGATTATCCAGAAGGCACGCAAGGAAGGAAAGATCCCCGAGGGAAAGACGGTGATCCACGCCAACACGCCCAGTTTCAAGGGATCGCATGTGACCGGCTTTTCAAGCATGACCCAGAGCATGGTCGGCTATCTTGTTGAGAGCACCGGCCGGAAACGAGAGCAGATCAATCTGATCCCCGGTTTCGTCGAGCCGTCCGACATGGCCGAAATCAAAAGGATTGCCACGGAGCT
>MVQR01000388.1 GCA_002067815.1 Syntrophus sp. PtaB.Bin001
TTAGAAGGTGAGATCCAGTTTGTTGAGCAGCAGGTAAGTGTCATTAACCGTGGCATTCTCGTTGACACCCTTGAAGTAATCGCCGGCCCACAGATAACCGAAGCCCACCGTATAGGTCAGGTTGTCGAAAATCTTGTAGGAAGCGGTCAGGTCAAGTTCCGTTCCGTACTTGTGATCGACATAGTCAACAGTGGAAGCATTGGCGGGAGCGGTATGATCGGCAACAGCATAGGCCAACGAGCCCTGGAGATTCCATTTGGGAGTCGGGTTGAATCCAACGTAAGCCTTTAATTCATGGGCATTTGTCATGGCCATGTAATCGAAGCCTGTCTGGCCATAAAGAGCACCATTTCCGCCACCCAACATGCCTGCCCACCTGTTGGAGTAGTAACCCCAAAGGATCAGGTTTTGTTGATCAAAAACCCGGCCGCCGTCGCTGCCGAAATTAACCGTTGCGCTCTTGGGATCCTGGCCGGAAACGTAGGCATAGAGGGCTCCAAAATAGGCGTTGCCTACATTGACTTTACCATGCAGATAGGCGCTCATTCCCCTAAGCTTCCGATCATCTCCGGCTGTGTCGTTATTTTCCCAATCTCTGAACTTACCGGTGAAATAGTTGAACTCCGCTTCCAGGAAAACCGGTCCGAAAGTGGCCTGGACATAAGGTTGAATGGCCCAGATCTTTTGCTTGAAACCATTTCCAGTAAGTAGTCCCGTTTGAGGATTAACGTAACTGTCGTCTGAAAACTGCGCAACGCGGATGTGTCTGACCTTCAAGCCGGCACTGCCACCGTTGAATTTGTACATCCCGTAAACATGGTAACTGTCGTTGTCGCCATCCGCCTGGTTACGAAGGACACCGTTACCATCACCAGTGCTTTCATACATCTTTTCGTAGATGAAACCTACGGTTGCATTGCCGAAATAACCGAAGTAAACGATCTGATCGGAATCAATATCTTCGTCCGCAAATTTTGTACCCCAGTTGCCGCTTGGACCACGGCCGACACGGAATTTCCCGTAGGGGATGGCAAAATCGACATAGGCACGGTCAAAGCTGATGTTCTTGGAGTCACGGTCACCGTCATTCCCGTACCAGGCACCGTCAGTCTGCCAAGCACGTCGCATTTCTTCATTCTGATATCTTCCGAACTGACCCCAGCGCCCTTCCAAGGCGTCAAAGCGAGTATTCAAAACCAACCCTTCGGCTACCTTAAAGGCCGTATCTACTCTCAGTCTCTGGGCAAAGAAAGAGGCGGTGGTTCTATCAGTACCATTGCCTGCACCTTCCTTGCTCAATTGCCAGTCATTGGCAGTAGCTCCCAAAGCATAGTAGGAGCCGCTGAACTTCACATCCGCTGCGGAGGCGCTCAGAGCGAACCCGGCGACCATCGCGACAGCGAGTAAGGCTACCCAAAATCTTTTCATTGTTTCCTCCTGAAAAATCGTTCCGTTTCTCTTATGATTTTCCAACGGGCATCGGAAAATCACCCATCATCGCATGAATCTGTAAACTTAATACCTTACCTAGCTGTTAATATCTCTGCCGATATCCACCCCCTTTCGCCGATTATATCTATGATATTTAAGGAATCGCCTGGCATCATGAAAGAAAGATCCGTTGAAAATAACTCAGAACTCAAGGTTCGACCGATATCCTTTATTTGTGCCCGATGCAGTTAATATGCCACTAGAAAACCTCACTCGGGCGCTTCTCCCGACACTCGTTTTCCTTTAAATTTCTTTTTTTCAAAAACCGCCTGAATTATAGAAGAAAACTAAGCAATCCGCCTGACTGTCCGGAGGAATCGGCCGCTGTCGTCCGTGAACTGACAGGATGCATGCTGCTTTTAGGTTCTTAGTCAAGAATATAAAAAGTGTGGCAAAAAAGACACAGTTCGGGTGGCTTCGATGAATATTTGCCACGGCGGGATGCCGAAAATATTGCTTGACATCAAAGGCGCATTGATATACTGCAAAGCGCGTAACATCGTGGTTTGCAGTCATTTATTTCCCTCGCGTGCATTTCTCGCCGGGGCAGAAAATCCTTAATTATTCAAGTTTTTATTGTCAGGTGACAAGTCAGTGTTTCGTTCACATTGCACATGTTTTCTAACGCTTTTACTCCGCAAAGATCTGGTGGAAGGGCAAGATTGCACAACGCCCCGGCCTGCTTTGAAATATGGTAAAAATGTTCCAGTTTGGCAAATGTAACAAAAGAATTACCAGAGTTTAAATTATCAAAACCTTAAAGGGAGGTAAAAATGGGAGAAGAGTCGATATTGAAAGAGTTCTATCCGGTACCTGAGAGAATATTGGCAAAAGCCTGGGTGAAGGGCCGGGCGGAGTATGACAAGCTGTATGCGGAATCAATTGCCGATCCGGCGGCTTGGTGGGCGAAACAGGCTGATGAAATCCTGACCTTCTACAAGAAGTGGGACAAGGTCATGGATTACAACTTTGACATCCGCAAGGGCCCCATCTTTGCGAAGTTTTTTGAAGGCGCAAAACTGAATGTGTCTTATAACTGCCTTGACCGCCATCTGGCAACGAAGGGCGACAAAGTAGCCATCCAGTGGGAAGGCAATGAACCCGGCGAACAGAAGGCCTATAC
>MVQR01000389.1 GCA_002067815.1 Syntrophus sp. PtaB.Bin001
TGATTTGTGGACTTGGCTGAATGAACCTTTCGAGACACCTCCAGCTCCATATGCGCAGGAACAATTGAAACTGGCCTTCGCTTAATTGGGACAGCAGGAAAATATAAGAGTTAAACCTGATTAAAAAAACAACAAAAAGGCGTCCAAATTGGTAATGATTTCAAACCTCGGAATCCGATATCTCACCTAATTTGGACGGCAGTGATCGGATTGATAGGGATTTGTTGATAGCAAGGCAGAGGCGACGTAGCATAAACGGAAGTATGTCAAGAAGCCGATAATGCAGCCATCAAATATAGCTTTTGATATGGAATCGGAATTAGAAGGAAGGGAAAAGGAGGGCGAAAATCAATTTACAGAAGCGAATGCCTTAGAGAAAAAAGGTTAAAAGATTGGGGTACCGATAAGACGAATTGCCGACAAATGCGGTTCGGAAAAATGGGGACTTCACGCCGACTCTCACGGCGCTTCCAGTACCCGGGCAATCTCTTTTTTGCCGGGTCGGTAGCCGTAACATGTTTGGTAGAACTCCTCCATCTCTGCAGCCATATCGAAGTTAACCTCTCCGGGATATAGTTTGTTTGCAAGCCACATTATCCCCAGGATTGACTCCGGAGTGGGAATGTCCCAGGAACCGATGAAAAACCTGGACATGAAGACTTTGTTGTTTTTCACGGCGGAGATCTCGCTTAACCTGCTGTCTTTTGTGAAGTTCTCGACCTTTGCAGTACCGTAGTTACCGATAAAAATGAGATCGGGGTTCCAGGAAAGTAAATGTTCGATGGAAACGGAGCACCATCCGCCGCGGATTTGCCGGGCGACATTTTCTCCACCTGCGTACTCAATGAAGAAATTCTGGTACATATCACCGCCTGCGGCACTGAGCATGGCAGGCCCGCAAAAGTACACCTTTTTCTTCTTTTTGACCAGGGCAGTCTTTGAACGGATGTATTCCAGCTTCCTCCGGTAGTAACCGGCTACCGCCCGGGCTCTCTCCGAACGGTTCACGATCCGGCCCACCAGTTCTATCCCCTCTATGAGTTGATCCGGCGTCTCCAGTTTGAGGCACACGGTTGCAATTCCCAGCTGCGAAAAATCGCTGTCCCTTGCATTCTTCGTATGCGTAAAGACGATATCGGGATGCATCTTTAGGAGCTCTTCCTTGTTTATGTCTCCATGATTGGTCATTACCGGCCGGTAAATCGATGTTATGGGCGAATAGATATTCACCATGGCATCGTTCACATCCATATCAGATATGGCCGCGAGCATTTCCTGCGCCCCCACCAGAAACATGAGCTGGGTGGCAATCGGATACATAGCCGTGACCACCCTCTTCACGTCGTCGGGAACGACAACCCTTCGGCCCGTCATGTCCCGAATTATCCGTTTCCCCGTGTTTCTCTGTTCACCGCTGTTCGGAAAGAGGAGGTAACTGCAGACAACCAGGATAGCCACAGCGGATACAGTCAGGAATAATGCGAGCTTTTTCATTTCAGCAATTTTCCTCCGGCAGGTTGCTTTCGGCGTTTCCCGAAGATTTGCATGGCCATCTCCAGATATCTCTCAGCTCATCTCGATTCGGAATAACTCATGATCAGGAAGAGCGTCCATGCGGCCCAGGTTGCCGTCGCCGAGCCACGTCAGGGAAATCACTTTGTCGTTTTTCCGCCAGGCGCTGCGCTGAATTTCCCCGGAAGGTTGAAAGCAAAAGCGCGGGGGGTTGGCTATCCGTGCCCGGGTCAACCCTTGAATCACGTCGGCGAGACAGGCAGACCCGGTCACCGCCACGTACAATTCATCATCATTGAGTTTGCCCCACCTATCCTGAACAACCTGGGCCATCCGCACTGCAATCCGCAGACCTGCACAGCTTTCCCGGTGATGGAGAAATGCCTCTTTTTCCAGAGCCTTTTTTCTCATCTGCCTGTCTAAAGGCAGTATTTCAGGAGTGCGAGGCGAAAAAACAATGTCATGCTCGTAATACGGCTTGATATCCAGAACGGCGGTTCCGTTTACCGCATCCAGGCCGCTGACGAACAGACGGTTTTCCGCAACTTTGTCAAGCCGCACAAGGCTCAGGGCAATAGGATTCGGCCTTGAAGGAGTTCTCAGGGCAAAAACGCCGTATGTAGGCAGGTCCGGATTCACGCGCTTGGGCGACGTGGCGAGGACGTCCCTTCTGGCTTCGTGAAACCAGCAAAGGACCCAAAGGTGGGAATTTTCATTGATCTTCTCGAGAGCGGCTGCGTATTCCGGAAATATTTCAATTACCGCGCAGCACCCTTGCAGAGACATTCTATCAGTGGATTTTTCTGCTGAGTGCACGGTTCCGATGGGTCGCAATTCGATGGCATTCATTGCGTTTCTACTCATCGTGGCGTCTGATTACCGCCATGGTTCCCTGATTGTAAAGGTTGCGGGCAAAACATTCCACCGAGATATCCACGCCTGCCGCCATATGCAGAAACAGGCTCCGATTACCCACAGCGATGCTTTTTCCTCTCACCGATGTCCCGATCGTATTAACCGGCACGGACCTAAAGTAGCCGGAGAAGGGATATTCCTTTTCCG
>MVQR01000390.1 GCA_002067815.1 Syntrophus sp. PtaB.Bin001
TTTCCCGAATAAAAAGCATCATAGCCCAATCGGAAACAAGCCACCGCTTTTATACGAAGCTCTCTTGCGGCAGTTCCTGGGAGCAAATCAAAAAAAGCTGTACCGTTCCCGCCCAGTCGAGACAAAGATAGACGATGAGGTTTGCCCTCTTAGCTATCATGCCAATATTATTGACTATTATTTTGGCACACCCGATGCATTTCCTGAAAACGCCAACCCAAATACATGATTTTTGCAAAGCGATAAGCTCCCGGTTGGCCAAGGAGGTTAGAACGATCAATGACAGCGGAAAAGAGAGAAATCGAATCGGCGCGGACTAAATTTTTTGCAATGGCGGCAAGCTATTGCCTGGGTGTCTTTAACGATAACTATTTCAAGCAGGCGGCAATGTTGATGGCCGTCTCGGCGGGCTTAAATTATCTGCAGGGCACAGCCACCGTCCTTTTCGCCCTGCCTTTCGTCCTCTTCGCCTCTTCCGCCGGATGGATGGCAGATCATTTTTCCAAGAAAAAAGTGGTGATCTGGGCCAAGACCCTGGAGCTGGCGGCGGCGCTGATCGGCGCGGCCGGGGTGATTACGACGAACTGGTACTGCATCCTGGCGATGCTCTTTCTGATGGGGCTGCAGGCCACCTTCTTCAGTCCGGCCCTGAACGGCTCGATCCCGGAGCTCTACCCGACTGCCTACATCCCGAAGGCCAATGCGATCCTGAAGCTGGTCACGACGCTTTCGATCCTGCTGGGAATAGCCACCGCCGGAATCTCCCTCGATCAGGACATATTCCGGTTCGGGGACATGAACCCGGGAGCCCTGCTGGTGTCCGTTGTTGTCGTCCTGGCGGCAGTCCTCGGCCTTGCCGCCAGTTTCGGCATCCACAGCAGACCGGCAGCAGCAAAGGACAGGCCATTCCCCTGGTTAGGGCCCATCAATTCCTTGAAAGATCTGGTTTCGATCTGCGCCGATCGCCCGATGCTGATTGCTTTCTTTTCCGATAATTTCTTTTATTTCCTGGCCACTATTGTCGTGCTGACAATCAATATTCTCGGCATCCGGCAGCTCGGATTTTCCCAAACAGTCACCAGCCTTCTCTCCGTAGCGTTGATGCTCGGGGTCTGCGTCGGGTCGTTCCTGGCGGCCAGGCTGGTATCCATGGAGCAATGGTCCAGACTGCTCTGTCTTTCAGCTATGGGTATGGCCGGGGGCCTGTTTCTCGCCGGGGCGACCGTTCTGCTGCCTGAATCTTTCAGGCTGATCTGGATAGCCGTTGCCTTGACCGGTACAGGAATTTTCGGCGGCCTCTTTCTCATTCCCGTGGCAAGCTTTCTTCAGGTCCGACCGGCGGATTCCGATAAGGGCAAGGTACTCGCCACGGTGAATTTCAGCGGCTTTATCGCCATCATGCTGGCCGGCGCCGTCTTTACCGGCCTGGCCGCGATTTTTTCACCGGCCGTGGAAATGGTCTGCCTGGGCTTTTTCGCACTGCTGGCCGCTCTGTTCATCTCTGTTTTCAAAGATCCGCAGCTTCAGCTGCTTCCCGCGATGCTTCTGTGTTTAATCCGTTTTCTTCTCGGCCTGCGCTATCAGGTAGAAGTGAAAGGACTTGAGTCGATCAGGAAAGCCGACAGGACCGGCATCCTGTTCCTCCCTAATCACCCGGCCCTGATCGATCCGGTGATCATGATATCCGTCCTCTATCCCGGTTTTAAGCCCCGGCCGCTGGCTGACGCCGATCATGCCAATATGGCCGTCAACCGCTCGATCATGCAGTTTGTCCGGCCGATCACCCTTCCCGACCTGAACAAAAACGGACGAGGCACAAAAGGCCGTATCCAGGAGGCCCTGCGGGAAGTGGCCGATGCTCTTCAGGCCGGCGACAATGTCCTGCTCTACCCAGCAGGTCGTCTCTGCCGCAGTGCGCAGGAGGATCTGGCAGGTAACTCCGGGGTTGAGTACCTCCTGGAAAATGTCCCCGGCATCCGGACGGTCCTGGTCAGGACAACCGGCCTGTGGGGAAGCAGCTTCGGTTGGGCACGCGGTTCGCAACCATCGCTTTTTGAAAATTTTCGTCAATACCTGCTCTTTTTCTGCGCCAATGCCTTTTTCTTCGGGCCGCGGCGAAAAATTACGATCGAACTCGTCGAGGACACGACTCTGCCCGAAATGAAGGGACGTCAGCAGATCAACAGCTACCTTGAAAGCTTCTACAATGCCCGGGTACAGCCCAACACTCATGTTCCCTATTACTGGTGGAAGGGACGAACGCCAGTTGTCCGGCCGGAACCGGAGAAGAAGCAGATATGCGGTGATCTTGCAAGCGTCCCCGAAACGACTCGGCGGCTTGTCAGGGAAAAGATTACCGAAATGGCGGGCCGGACGGTGAAGGACAACGAACGGCTGGCCAACGATGTCGGGATAGACAGCCTGGCCGTTATGGAACTGGCCGTCTGGATGGAAAGCGAGTTCGGCCTGCCGATCGATGACCTCTCGGCACTCGTAACTGTAAGGGACTGCATCCTGGCTGCCGCCGGGCAGATCCTCCAGGCCTCGCCGGGAGAGCAA
>MVQR01000391.1 GCA_002067815.1 Syntrophus sp. PtaB.Bin001
AACGGGCGATTCACACCAGTCTTCATGTGCCACTCCGGTTTGCGGTAACCTACAATGCAACCGAAGAGATTTTTCACCCCCAGGGTAAGGAGCATCTGGCTGTGGGTTTTTAATTTGGGGAGGTTGATGATGATATCGGACTCAATTGCTTCTCTGGCGATATCGATAAGCCCAAAAGGCTCTCCGATATCGATTTTCATTGATTCCTGAAAAGGACGGCATTCCACATCGAAGGGGGCGATCGCCTCCTGAATACCGCTTTCCCGGATTATCTTGCTGAAAGAGCCCATAGCCGGGCTGTCTGCGATCAGGGGACGCGCGCCATGCTCCACGGCGTATTCCACAACTGCCCGGACCACCGTGGGATGAGTCAGCAACGCCTGCTGCGGTGTAGCCGGCGCCAGCAGATTCGGCTTGATCAGAACGCGGCTCCCCGAGGAAATGCGACTTCCCCCCAGGCGATCCAGCATCGTGAATACCAGGGGCTTCAGTGTTTCATAACTGTAAGAGGATCGCCTGATCAAAACAAGAGGCATGGCCATCTCATGAGTACAGCAACCACGACAGGAGGATGCTCAGCCCCAGAAAAACCACGGTATGCAAAAATGTCTTGTCAAAGCGGGCCAAGTACCGGACAAGCCGCTCATCCCAATCGGAAGTTTCGATGTAGCGCTGAAAACGCTGAATTTGTCTCCCGAGGTCGAAAGGGCAAATGGTTATCGTTTCTCTGGCACTCAAACATTCAACGTCTCGAACTGTCATGGCTCGCATCTTAAAATCCTCTGTTCCTGAAAAATAGGCTGTCTTTTTTTGATTTGAACGTTCCTGCTGTTCTAAAGGTGATATTTCCGGACGACACCCGTAACCACTCCCGCCAACTTCAATTCCTGCCGAGGCCTGATGACGGGATATTTGGGATTGGCCGCTTCCAGGAAAACATCCCCCTTCTCTTTGCGGAAGGTTTTCATGGTCCACTCGCTGTCTACTTCGGCAATCACCACATCACCGTTTTTCGGCTCGCGGCCCTTCTCCACGATTACCAGATCTCCCGGCATAATACCTTCCCCGATCATGGAATCACCGGAAACCTGCAGCAGAAAAGACGCATCGGGCCTGGTCACGAGATACTCATCAAGGGAGATGATGTCCCGCAATTCCTCCTCCTCGGGAGAAGGAAAACCGGCGGCAACCTCCCCGACCATGGGAATGGAAAAAGGCCGCTGTTTCCAGGCCAAATGTCCCCCTGAATCTCGTTCCAGGATTTCCGCCTCAACGAGTTTGCCCACCCAGAAATGCACGACGCTCTTGGATCTTACGCCAAGAAGCGATACCATTTCCTCATAGGTCGGCATTCGCCGTCTCTCGCGGAAAAAGGAGGCAATCTGTTTTTTTACGCTCTGTACCGTCCGTTTCTCTTTCATGGCTTCTTCATATAGAACAAACGTTCTATTGTCAAGAAATATTTTTTCGTTTGCCGATTATCAATTATCCATTTGACATTAGAAATATTTTTCCAGATATTCCTTTAAGGCGACGGCATTGTTATGCTCCCGGTCTTTGGCACCGTAGATGAGCGTGACGGAGCCCCGGCGCACATGCTTCACGAGCTGCCCGACTGCGTCAGGATTATCGTCGAGTTCATGAAAATAGCGGTCACGGAATTCGGTCCATTTCGCCGGTTCATGGGCAAACCACTTCCGGAGTTCGTCGCCGGGCGCGATCTCCTTAAGCCAGAGGTCGATTCGGGCAGAATCCCGGGCCACGCCCCGTGGCCACAGGCGGTCCACGAGAATCCGGAACCCGTCGTCGTCTTGAGGAACCTCATATGCCCGCTTAAGTCTGATGCTCATCAATCCCCTCCGAATTGGCTACTTACCATGCACATCCACAACGTTGAGCCGATCATGTACAGGCTTCACACTTCATGTGGCTCCGCATGATTTCAGTCATGAACGGTTTTCTCTTTTTGAGCAAACACCGCCCGCAGCCTTTCCACTCTCTTTCGGTTGACGCCCAGATCGGAATGTCCCACTCTTGAGGCGGAACGTACATGGATGAGCTTTTCGGCCGCTACCATCCGAAACTCCACATCATCCACGAAGTGAAATATCCGGGAGGTGAAGGTCGCCCGGAGATAATTGCCTTGTTCCTCTTGTATGCTCCCGTCCAAATCACGGACGGCTTCCTTAAGGTTCTTCCAGGCAGTTTCCGGAGGACCCTGAAATGCGAGCGGCGCAATTCGGGCGGAAACATTCGGATCTTCGCTGGAAACACAGTTCGGCGTACCGGGACAGGCCCTTAATCTCCCGTCGATCAACCCCGTTTTGGGCGGCTTGGCGGTGCAGGAGATAAGAGTCAAAAGCAGAATGCAAATGACGGTAACGATCAGCAGCAAGGCAATTATGCTTTTCATAATTTTACCTTCTTCTGTAGTATGGCAGACCGTTTATCAAGGGTGTCGGACCCGCTTCGGGCGGGTCCGACAGGGAAAGAGGCATCGGAAGATCGCCGGATCTACCGAATACCAGGAGGCACGGGGCTGGGAATCAAATGACCG
>MVQR01000392.1 GCA_002067815.1 Syntrophus sp. PtaB.Bin001
AACTGGAAGGGTCCGGACCGTTTCTGGCTTGGCGCCTTAAACCTTTACATGCCTCAGGTGATGTGGGTAATCCCCGGAATTCTCCTGACGGTCATCTTCTTTAGAGCTGATCGTTCCTGGACGTGGCTGCCGCTGTTGTGCACATTGTGGGTGATAGGCCCCATTATGGGTTTCTGCTGGTCCACGAACGAGCCGAAACCGGCACCCGGCGATATGACCGTGAGGGTAATGACCTGGAACATTAAATATGACCGGAAAAATATTAAACCCCTTCTTGACGAAATTGTGCGCTGCAAACCGGATGTCCTTTTCTTTCAGGATGCGGTCTTTTCGTTGAAAGGCCCGCTGGGCGATTACTTCAGGAGCTGGCAGGTTTGCTCTTACGGACAGTATGTGATAGTAAGCAGGTATTCTTTGACCGATGCCGAGGTGTACGAACTGCCCTTTTTCGGTAGAAAGAAGGAAAACTTTCTGCGATGCCGGATGCATATCGGCCGGAAATCCGTTTCCCTCTACAATGTCCATTTCAAGACCCCCAGGCAGAGCATAAAAGCCTTTAAAGCGACAAAGAACCGACCAGGGAAGCTACCGGAAATCATCCAAACCCTGGAGGACAATGTACAAACCCGTATTGATCAGGCCGCCACGGTACGGGAATTTTTAAAAGAAGAGACCGGACCGGTCATTGTGGCGGGTGACTTCAACGCTCCGGAATACTCATTGGTATGTGAGACGCTCCGCAATGCCGGGCTGCGTGATGCCTTTTCCGAAGGGGGAAGAGGTTACGGCTTTACCTACGGGCATTTCCTGCTCAAAAACAGGCTACCTTGGCTTCGGGTGTCATGGATGCGAATCGATCACATCATGGTCGGTTCCGGATTTAAGACAAAACGCTGCTGGGTCGGGACCGGCAAGGCTTCCGCCCATCGCCCGGTGATCGCCGAACTGATCCTGAAATAGCGCTGGAATTTAAAGAGTACAACCACAATCTCCTTCTGCTCCCACTCCCGGTTCCTGCTCCAAATCCTCAAATACGTGGTTTGAGTCTTTTCAAGCAATAGGCTACCTCCGTGGTTTCCTGCGCAATAAAAAACTAATTTTACATAAGTCTCCGGCTGTCTTGACAGCCGGCTTATTTGTAATCATGGATGAAAGCCTTGGAAAAAAATTCTGAATACCCCGTCACGAAAAACATGAAAACGAAAACGCTGCCGGAGGACGATCTAAACCCGGCGGAGCATAACGAAAAATCCCAAGCCGTTCACGCCACAGTCGAGTTTCTTATGCGGCGCATGCACCACAAGGGTGATCTGCCTTCCTTCTCCAACAATATGATCGAAATCAACTCCAAGCTTTCGTCTCTGAGCGCCGTCAACAGCTCTTCGGCAGGTGACCTGGCCAAGATCATCCTGAAGGACTTTTCCCTCACCAACAAGCTGCTGAAAATCGTCAATTCCGCTCTCTATGCTGGCCTGTCTGGGAAGGTCACAACGATTTCCAAGGCCTTGTTTCTTCTCGGGGTGGAAAAGGTGCGGATGATAACCACCGCCCTGATGATCTTTGATCATCTGGAAAACAGATCACAGGCAAAAGAACTACAGGAATTGGCCTTCTCTTCTTTCGCGAGCGGCATGGTAGCCATGGGGCTCGCCGAAAAGATGAAATTCGAAGCCAAAGAAGAAGCCTTTATATGTGCGATGCTCTACAACCTCGGGAAGATCCTGGTAATCTGCTATTTCCCCGAGGAGTATGATGAAATCAAAAAGCAGATCCATGAAACGGAGATGGATGAAACCCGGGCCTCAAAGTCCATCCTGGGCATATCCTACAACGATCTGGGAATGGCTGTATCGCGCTCCTGGAATTTTCCCGAGAAAATCGTCAAAAGCATGGATTCCCTCCCCCCGGCCATTGCCCATCCTAAGACCGAGCAAGAAAATCTGCGGCTGCTGTCCAACTTCTCCAACGAACTGCTCTTCAAAATCGCCAATACTTCATCGGAGCGGAAAGAAGTAATCTCCGATCTGCTGGATCGTTACAACAATATTCTTCCTCTCTCGGAAGAAAATGTGGGAACGCTCCTTGAGTCGGCAGTCACCAACATTCCCGAATATTACGACGTCATCATCACCGACAAGCAGACTACCGACAGCATGATCAGCAGGCTGCTACAATCCGACCCGAACAGAGTAGGAAAGGCCGAAGAGAAGAAAAGCATCCCGGAATCTCAATCTCTGCTTTCCTCCAAAAATTCGGCAAATAAGACCAACCCGCCCGGCACGGCCGTCGGAGAACCGCCGATCAGCATTCTGGCAAACGGTCTGCATGAAATCCGCGATGCCATGAAGGGCAGTTACAATCTCAACGATGTGCTCTACATGATCCTCGAAACAATGTACCGCGGTTTCGGCTTCAGCCGCGTGATCTTCTGCCTGCTGAACGCCTCACAGGGAACGATGGTCGCCCGTTTCGGACTGGGAGAAAACATCGACGAGATCATCAAGGGTTTCCATTTCCAGGTTTCCCGCTCCTCGGACATCTTCAATATCGTCATCGT
>MVQR01000393.1 GCA_002067815.1 Syntrophus sp. PtaB.Bin001
GGATTTCCCGCCAAGCTGAAAACACCGGTGATCGGTTATATCTGGGATAATGAAGCCCCAAAGGGCTGGATGGGGAAAAGTTCGAAACCAGGTGCGGACAAGCTGCGATACGTCGTAAGCCGGAACGGATCAGACGCATTGAATACCTGGTATACAGAACGACGCAATATCTATGAAGATTATCGCCGTCTCTTCAAGGATGTCAGCGGGGGAGAACCCAAGGGACCGACAAAAGGAATAGCCCTGTACATCGACTCCCAGGACACCAAAAGCCATGCCGAGGGTCAGATCGGGGAAATCTATTTTTCAAAGCGCTGACGGTCCCGGCATTTCATACCAAGTTGCATTTAAAGGGATAAAGAGTTAACAAGGAGTAGACGACTTGGTATCAGGAGGCAAACTTGCCGCAAATAACCAGAAAAAAATCCCCTAAAGCAGGATATCCCGGAGAGAAAAGCGCAAAGGGAGATTCAAGCCCGGCAAAATACAAACTTATCCTGGAATATGACGGCACCGGCTACAGCGGCTGGCAGATTCAAAAAAACGCCAAAAGTATCCAGGGCACGCTGATCCGGGCCGCCGAGGAACTGCTGGGAAATCCGGTAGATATTCAGGGGTCGGGCCGTACGGACGCCGGAGTACATGCCCTGGCTCAAGTTGCCCATCTGGAAACCGCCCGACGAATGCCCCCTCGCAAGTTGATGGAAAGTCTGAACGACGCTCTCCCCGCGGGAATCAACATCCTGCAGATGGAAGAAGCCGCTCCTCTTTTTCACGCCCGTCATTCCGCTCGCCTTCGCAGTTACCTCTATGTGATTTCCGGTCATCGCACCGCTTTCGGCAAGCGATATGTCTGGTGGATTCGTGACCACCTGCAGTTGAAAAAAATGCAGGCCGCAAGCGAATTGTTTGCCGGCTTTCACGATTATTCCTCCTTTGCCGATAAGCGGCTTGACCGGGACGCCGACGCCAGGGTCAAGGTTGAGGTCACGGAACTGCAGAACGTCGGTGATCTGATCTTCTTCCGAGTGGCCGGTTCCCACTTTCTCTGGAAAATGGTCCGCCGGATGGTGGGGGTCCTGGTCGAGGTGGGACGGGAGAATCTGACGATTCAGGACGTGGGTAAGATGTTGAAGAGTCCTTCGGAGATACCGGCCCGCTTGACTGCGCCGCCTTCGGGCCTTTACCTGGAACAGGTGCTTTACGAAGGCGATTCTCTCAAACCGTTCGCCCTTCCGCTCGTACCCTGGTTCGCCATCAGTCAGCGCCAAATCTGATACCACATTGCCGACCTGCGGTTAACCGCGTCGCCTCCCCCTTGCCGTCTTGCTAACCTTTTGAATGTACCTTTTTGGCACAAGGGTTATACGCAAACCTTGGTAAAACGGGTGACATCTTCATCCTCACCCAGGGCGATGAGACGGTCTCCTTTTTCAATGATATATCCGGCCTGGGGATTGAAGATCATCTTCCCTGACTCTTTTTTAACGGCCACAATGATGAGCCCGTAATTTTTACGGATTTCCGAGGACTCCAGTGATTTGCCGATAAAGGCGGAATTGTCGCTGAGCGGCATCTCCTCCATGCGGAGCTCCAGACTCTGCCGTCGAGTCGTGATTTCAATGAAATCCATCATGGCCGGTTTCAGGATGGCCATGGCCATCCTCATCCCTCCCATCTTATAAGGAGAGACCACCCGGTCCGCCCCGGCCCGAAGCAGGCGGTGTTCCGAAACCTCCTCTTCACAACGGGACAGGATGTACACTCCGGAATTCAATTCCTTGGCAGTAAGGATCACGTAGAGATTTTCCGCATCGGTGGAAAGGACACAGACTATTCCCTTGGCCCGCTTGATCCCCGCCTTGAGCAGTGACTTGTCATCCGTCGCATCGCCCTTGAGGTACACATAACTCTCATCCTCAAGGCGCTGAATAATCTCCGGATCTTTTTCAATGACTACAAAGGGCGCCTTCTCCTCGGCCAGCTCCCGGCAGATAAGGCTCCCCATCCGCCCGAAGCCGCAGACAATGTAATGATTTTTCATCCGTTCAATCCGGCTTTCCATACTGCCCCTTCCCAGAATTTTTTTCAGCCGATCTTCCACCATCATTTCCGCCAGCAAAGTGACGGAGTAAAGCATCGTCCCCACGCCGAAGACGACAGGAAGAACCGTGAAAAGCCGGCCCTGCCAGGTAACCGGCGCGAAATCCCCATAGCCTACAGTCGAAATCGTGGTTACCGTCGCATAAAAGGACTCTGTGAAACTCCAGCCTTCGATCAACCGAAATCCCACGGTTCCCAGGGCGAGGATGAAACACAGCAGAAAGGAGGCAACGAGGAGTCTTTTTTTCGGCACGGTTCAATCCCGTTTCAGAAAGCAACCTGCATGACGCTGTCGATGTAAGCCTTGACAGCCTGCAAACCGGCGGCATCAATATCCATAAATTTCGTTCCCACCCGGACTTTCCGTCCCCTCTTTCTGACACTCATGATTTCCGCCTGCACCGGCTTGTTGATGCCGGACTCCAGGAGGGACATCATCAACCGGATCA
>MVQR01000394.1 GCA_002067815.1 Syntrophus sp. PtaB.Bin001
AAGATACCTGCCAGCAGGCAGAAAAAAACGACAGAAAGCCTTGGAAAACACTTCTTGGTAATAGTCGTTTCCGTCGTCGGAATATCTGGTGTTTGCATCGGCATGGTGCGGGTTTTCCCTTTGTGACTAAATTTCATTTATGATTGAGGCTGCCGATAGAGAGCGTAACAGCATTAAGATCAACCATGGGTATCGGAGGCGCCTTCTTTGCAACTCTACATGAATCTTTCATGCCGGATTCTTTTCCGGCATCGCGATACTTTCAATCTCAATTTTCTCCTCCGGCGAGGAAATCAGCCACCTGGAGAGGATGGCGTAAAGTTCTTCGGCTTTAAAGGGCTTGCTCAGATAGTCATCCATCCCGGCGGCCAGGCAGCTTTCCTTGTCTCCTTCCAGGGCATGTGCCGTCAGGGCGACAATCGGTACATGCCGTGAATTACCGTTCGCGCCGCTGTCCGCCTCCTGCTTCCGGATGGCCTCCGTCGCCTTGTAACCGTCCATCCGGGGCATCTGGCAGTCCATGAGAATCAGATCGTATCTTTCCCCGGCCACTCTTTCGAGGGCTTCCAGACCGTCATCGGCAAGATCGACACGGCAGTCGAAATATTCGAGCATCGCCTGGCTCAAAGTCTGATTTACGGGATTATCTTCCACAAGAAGGATTCGGCAGCCCGAGAATTTTTCCTGATCGGCTGGTTTGTCCGGGGATTGAGAGGAGGCCGGCAAAAGCTGAGAGTCGAGGTTTGCCGTGCCGGACGGTTGATCCTGCTTTTCCAGCCGTGCGGTAAAGCGGAATACGGATCCTTTCCCCAATGTGCTTTCGACTCCGATCGTTCCTCCCATCATCGAGACGAGCTGGCCGGCGATGGCAAGCCCCAGTCCTGTCCCTCCGTAACGCCGTGTGGTTGATCCGTCTTCCTGGGCAAAGGCATGAAAGATCTTGGACCGAGCCTCCGGGGCGATTCCAATGCCCGTGTCCCGGACTTCGAAACGGAGAAGGGCCGTTTGTCCCACTTCTTCTTCCAGGAAAACATGGACCGAGATTTCTCCTGTCTCTGTAAACTTCACTGCGTTGCCCACGAGGTTGACCAGCACCTGCCTCAGTCGCATCGAGTCTCCTCGAAGGGATGTGGGAATTTCCGGTTCTATATGGCAGTAAAGCTTGACCCCTTTTCGTTTTGTCTGTTCGGCAAAGAATTCGACGAGATCTTCCAGGAGATCGACAAGATTGAGTTCGGCCGCCGCGATTTCCATTTTTCCGGCTTCGATCTTCGAGAAATCTAGGATGTCGTTTATGAGCTGCAGGAGGGTTTCTCCGGATGCAAGGGCCGTGTCGATGTATTGATGCTGACGATCAGTCAGCCCGTCTTCCTTCTGCAGGAGTTCCAGAAAGCCGAGGACCCCGTTCATCGGGGTTCGAATCTCGTGGCTCATGTTGGCGAGAAACTGTGATTTCGCGAGACTTGCCGCTTCCGCCGCCTCCTTTGCCGCCAACAGTTCCCTTTCCGCCCGTTTCCGTTCGCGGATGTCCATGAAACTTTCGAGAAGAACATCCCTTCCCTGGAGGTTGATTTTGATTACATTCTTGATGATCGGGACTCGGCTGCCTTCGGCGGTCAGCAGTATCCTTTCCGAGTGATCGATTGTCTGTCCCAGATCCGTGATCGGGCAGCGACCGATTTCAGTCGGGCAGATATTCCGGTGGCATATCGAACCGACGAGTTTTTCTTTGGAGGTGCCGGTCAGCTTGCAGGCGATGTCGTTGGCATAAATTATTTCGTGAGTGCCTGCGTCCACCATCAAAATCCCCGTCAGGACTGACTGAAGGATGATCTCCTGACGGCGTTCGTTTTCCCGGGCGATTCTTCCGGCCCGGGAAAGCATCTTGTTGGTTTTTACAAGCTCCTCCGTTCTTTCCCGAATGCGGTCTTCCAGTTTTTCCTGATGCTTTCGCAACTGTTCATCGCGCAGAGAGACTTCCGAAAGCATAGTATTGAACCCCGCCATGAGCGTTCCCAATTCGTCGCCCCGCTGCCCGGAAACTCTCAGGGAGTAATCTTTCTTTTCCGACACTTCCCGCATGGATGATGCGAGCTCGAGAATGGGATCGCCTATGTATTTCTGCAGCAGCTTCTGGGAAAACAGATAAGCGATCAGAATAGTAAGGATCATTATCAAGGCGGCGGCGGCCAGGTACCAGCATAACCAGTCGTACAACTCGCCCAGGTCCGAAACAATTTGAATGACCCCCACTCGATCGTTGCCGGAAATGATGTTGCGCACTACTTCGAGCCGATTGCCGTTGAAAAGTTCGCGGTCGGTCATGGCCGGTGGGATTCTGGAATCGGCATGCGGTTTCACCTTGTGATTCTTAGCGGAAAGTCCGGAAATCTTGGTGCTGTTGGGGTAATTTGCAAACAGGCTGCCGTCGGGACTGAAGACGCGGACGGAAAGAATATGGCGTTCCGTCTGCAATGCCTTCAGAATTTCTTCCGCCGATTGCCGGTCGCCGAATGTGAGCGGCGCGACGAGATTGTATCCCGCCACTTTT
>MVQR01000395.1 GCA_002067815.1 Syntrophus sp. PtaB.Bin001
TCCATCGATTTTCCAGTTAATAGATTTTTCCAGCGGATCGTCGCCTATCAGTAAGAATAGTTGGGCGATGCTAAACAAATTACGAGATTATTGTCAATGACTTTTGATGAAGTTTTTTCTTGCCAGGCGGGTACGAGAAATCTACACTTCCCGGCACGATTTTTCATGACACGCAAGGAGGCGGAAACGTGGATAGGATCTTCGAACTGAAGAAGCACGGCACGAGCGTGGGGACGGAAATCCTCGCGGGGCTCACCACTTTCATCACAATGGTGTACATCGTTTTCGTAAATCCCAACATTCTTTCAACGACGGGAATGCCCTGGCAAGGAGTTTTCCTTGCTACTATCATCGCCGCGGCGACGGGAACTCTCGTGATGGGACTTTTCGCCAATGTGCCTTATGCTCTTGCTCCCGGCATGGGGCTCAACGCCTTCTTCACGTTCACCGTCTGCTCCGTCTTCGGCTTCCGTTGGCAGGAAGCCCTCGCCCTGGTATTTCTCTGCGGACTCATCAACGTGACGATCACGGTTACCAAGGTGCGCAAGCAGATCATCAAATCGATCCCCGCAAGTTTGCAGCATGCCATTTCCGGCGGAATCGGCGTATTCATCGCTTACATCGGCATTAAGGAAGCAGGATTCCTCAAGTTCACGTCCGAAGCACCCAACATTCTCGCCGCATGGACCAAGGCGGGTTCTCCCGACCCCATACCTGCTGCAGGCCTATCGGAACATCTGGGCGGCGTCGTCACCAATGGCAATATCATCCCCGCCCTGGCCAATTTTTCCTCTCCTGGATCCATCGTCGCTCTGGCAGGTCTCTTTCTCATAATTATCCTGATGATCCTCAGAGTGAAAGGTTCGATTCTTATCGGCGTGCTTGGCGCAACGGCAATAGGCATTCCACTGGGCGTGGTAAACCTGTCTTCCGTGGCTATAAATCCCGGATCATGGAGCAAGGCATTTGCCGAATTGGGCATTACATTCGGGGCGCTTTTCGGCAATCCGGGATTCGGCAGCCTCTTTTCCGATCTCGCACGGGTCCCCCTGGTCATCATCACAATCTTTGCCTTCAGTCTCTCGGACACCTTCGATACGATCGGCACCTTCATAGGAACCGGCCGGGCAACAGGCATTTTCAGCGATGCGGACATTAAAGCGCTCGAAGACTCCCCGGGATTTAAATCAAAGATGGACAAGGCCCTTTTTGCCGATTCGGTCGCCACATCGATCGGTGCGATCTTCGGTACCTCCAATACGACCACTTACATAGAAAGCGCCGCGGGCATCAAGGCGGGCGGCAAGACGGGCCTTACGTCCGTCGTCACCGCACTTCTTTTCCTGCTTTGCATATTGTTGGCTCCTGTCGCAGGATTGGTACCTGCGTACGCCACTGCGCCCGCCCTTATTGTTGTGGGAATTCTGATGATGGGATCATTCAGGGAAATCGCCTGGGATGATTTCGATGAAGCGGTTCCGGCTTTTTTTGCGGCCATTCTCATGGCTGTCTGCTACAACATTTCCTATGGCATAGCCGCAAGTTTCATTTTTCATTGCCTGATCAAGTTAATCCGCAGGGAGGGCCGGGAAGTGCATCCGATCCTCTACGGCGCTTCGGCGCTCTTCCTTCTGAATTTCGTCATCACGGCGATGATGAAGATCTGAACGAACCGTGTGGAGCAAGTCATCGCATTTCGGTTCAAACAGCAAGGAGATTCTCGCCAGGGTTATTTATAAGAAGTCCCAAACCCCCATAATGGGTTGTTCATCCTTATAGTGATTGAACTGACCTACATACCTGAAGGAGGTGAATCGCCAAGGCGCCTCGACCATATACCTTGCAGCTTCTTCTCCGACACCTATTATGGAGACAAGAGGCGAGACGGCGATAAAAGTCACCGTGGAAATCGTTGAACCTACTGCGCAGAGCGGTCTTACAAGCAGGATATCAACTATTTTTATTCCCAGTGACGGCTCTTCCCAAGTTTCTGACGGCTGTTTGCTTTCCTGAGCTGTTTCCGAAGCAGGTTGAGTTTCTGCCTGTACCGTTTCCGGAATGCATTTTTTCTCTTTCTGAACCTCTTCCGGAGCCGGCTGCGGCATTGTCTGGGTCACTTCCGGCACAGATCGTCTCTCTGTCTGAGTTGCTTCCGGTACGGATTTCGGCTCTGTCTGGGCAATAACCGCACCGTTAAAAACAAACAGGAACAAGACGGTTAAGATTATGAACAATATCTTGTTCATAAAGAATCCTCCCCAAGTTCTTTTCCATCAGATTAAAGCATAAATTTAACTTTGGTCAATACCCTGATCGGCAGCCTAATGATTGATCGCCCGGTCAAAAAATGAAAACGGAACGGCCGAGGCGGCGGCAAGGGGTAAATCGATACGGGCAAGAAGGGGAAAATGGTCGGAAGGATAGCAGTTTTCCCACCGTAGTCGGATAATTTCAGTGTCAATGACCCGTACGGAAGAAGAGACAAAGATATAATCGAATTTGAAGCGGAAAAAATATCTGCCATAGCCATGATAA
>MVQR01000396.1 GCA_002067815.1 Syntrophus sp. PtaB.Bin001
GCGATCCGCGCCTTCGAATCACCTTCCTTCGCCAGCTTTTCCAGTCGGGTCTTTCTGGCTGAAACAAGAGCAAATTCCGATAAGGCGAGTAAACCGTTCAGAATAATCAGAAAAACAATCAGCGATATTTCAAACCACATGGAATTCATTAACTATAATTAAAAAATCTTCTTTTCGTGCCGCGTTATGAAAAAGTAGTTTAAGTCTTAAGATTTCTTAGCAAATATTTATACATTTACTATACCGGATGTGCAAATGATTTATTGAAGGCAGGCAGGGGGCGTCATCCCGGGGATGACGCCCATTTGATATAACTATTTGAACAAGGTGACAAGACCGTCATCAAGATCGTATTTGGCGGCGACGATCTTTATTTTTTTCTCTTTTGCCAGGTGCTTGAGGATCGGCGACTGCTTCGTCAGGTTGGCTGCGACGCTCTTGGCATTGGCATCGCTCACGTTCTCCAGAAATTCACTGTTTTTGGCATCGGCGCACTTTGCATTTCCCTTGCCGGCTTTGCAATTCTTGGCTGCGGACTTGACGGAAGGTTCAATGGCCTTGGCGATGGCGTCGATGTTCTTGCTGCCTGTGGTTTTGCCCTTGGCTTCGACTGTGGCTTTTACGGCGCCGCAGCGTTCATGACCAAGCACCATGACCAGCGGAGAGCCGAGATGTTCGGCTGCATACTCGATGCTTCCGATAACGACCGGATCAGGCACATTACCGGCTACGCGAATGACGAAAATCTCGCCCAATCCCTTGTCGAAGATAATCTCGGGCGGGACCCGGGAATCGGAACATGTCAGAATGATGGCATAAGGTTTCTGTGAAGAAGCGAGGGCCGCACGGGACGTAGCATTGCAACTTGCAGAACTGGTCATCTTGCTTTCCACGTACCGTTTGTTGCCGTCCATCAATCTCTGCAACGCCTCATCCGGGGAAATGGACTGTTCTGATGATGATGCCAGGGCGATGCCGGTTACCAGAAAAACGAGGGCCAGTCCGAACAGGGTAATTCTTTTTCTCATACTCTTTACTCTTCTCCTTAAATAAAATTATTTCAGGAAGCTTTCGGCGGGTCGTTTTTGCAAACCTGCTTGAAGCTTACCCGTTATGCTGATTCCATATCAAAGCGCTATCTACGTTGGCTTCGTTATTGGCTTCTCGGCATCCGCTTGTGGATGTCTGCATCGCCTCCGCCTTGCTATCATCTTTGATCCGGAATTGGAATTATATCTTTTTGATTGCCGGGAATTCCGGATTCGACCGTTGCCCTGTAAATCATTCTTTGCCGTAATTCTTAAAACTTGCCCTGATCTGAATGTCGCCAGACTCAGGCGTTTGAAAGATCATAGCCGATCTGCAGGCGGATCTGGTGCCACTCCTCGTCCATGAGGAGAAAGAAACCGAAATTGCGGTATTCGTATAAGGCGGGATCGGCGGCCGGATCGTACGGCAGGAAGACTTTCGTGGCATACATGAGCTGCCCGATATAGAGGCCCTCGGCGATCTGGACGAGTTCATCGATGCAGTAGCAGTCGGGGATGATGGTTCTCAGCTTTGGCCAGCGGTAGTTCAGTTGGTAAATCGGCTTGCCCGGGCATGCCCGGCTGACGGAGCAGCCCTGACGGGCAATGAAAAAGAAGTTTTTCACATCATAGCCGTTTCGCTGTGCTTCCTCGTAGTCAACCGGTTCGTTCCAGACCCGGGCGATCTCCGTCAACTTTCCGACGAACTTTTCCTTGAAGGTCCGCAACGCCTGCGTATTGCTACCCCAGCGGGTCGGGACCTCGCCTTTTTCGAAACCGTCCGTTATTTCTCCGAGCCGTTCCCGGGAAATGGCGTCGAATGCTTTGCCCGTCCAGGTGCTGAATTTCACCGCCAGCCCGTTGTAGGCCATGCTGATCGTATTGACATCGAAGAGCTTGAATATCCCTTCGGAGTGCCAGCTGACCAGAGCGCCGCGGTAATACCCCTCCATGTCCGTTATCCCGATGCCCCGGTTGAAGAGTTCCTGGACTTTCAGGAAGAACGGCGAGTTGTTGTCCATCGTGCCCTGGAGGCTGTCGGAATAATATTTCAGCAGATGCAATATCGTCGGCGAATTTTTGAAATCGGCAAGGACGGCCTGAAAAACACTCTCGTTCAACGGTGCGCATTCTTCCTCCTCGAAAGTGAAGGTGGAAAACTTGGACCGTTCCAACATCCCCGCCGCCGGAGCAGCCGCCACTCCGGGGGCGTTCTCCGGGATCTCCAGAAAGGGGAAGAGTCTTCTCGCTTCGCCGTTCCACCTTTCGTCAAAAAGCAGGAAATAGCCGAAATTCTGATAGGCATAATCGGCGACCGGACAGGCGGGATCATATTCATCAAACAGTTTGTCCGTAGCAAAGAGAAGCTGTCCGAGATACAGCCCATCGGCGATCTGCACCAGTTCGTCGATCAGCCAGCGCAAAGGCGGGATGTTTTTCAGGTTCTTCCAGCGGTAATTGAGCGAAAACACTTCTCTGTCCGTGTTCCTGTTCATGGAAC
>MVQR01000397.1 GCA_002067815.1 Syntrophus sp. PtaB.Bin001
CGGGTTGGGATTGGCCATCGTCCAAGATACGGTCAAGGCGCATGCCGGCTCAATCGATATTCAGAGTGAACCCGGTAAGGGCACAAGCATTACGCTGCTTTTCCCGATTATTAACAAACCATGATTAATTTAAGAGGCATCTTCGCGGACAAAACCGTAACGCTGAATTTTGGTACGTAACGTTTTGCGGTCAATTCCCAAAAGAGCAGCGGCCCGGCTTTGATTCCACTCCGTAGTCTTCAGCGCCTGAAGGATCTGATTCCGCTCCGCGCCTTCCAACGGCGTCAGGGACGCTCCTTTCGCGTTGGTTTTGAAGCGCATCCGCTCCGGAAGATGTTCCGGCAGAATGATCAGAAAGGGGGAAAGTAGAAGGGTCTGCTGCAGCACATTTTCCAACTCACGGACATTCCCCGGCCAGTTATAGGCCATCAGGCATTCCATGGCTTCGTCGGAAATTCTCACCGTTGGATAACCCATCTTTTTAAGCAGGGATTCCATCAGCTGCGGCAGATCTTCTTTGTGCTCCCGAAGAGGAGGCATGTGGAGGCGGACGACAAAACGATAAAGCAGATCCGCACGGAATCGTTCCTGTGCCGTTTCTTCGTCGATATTGCGATTTGCTGCGGCAACAACGCGAACCTGAATCTGGCGAACGCCATGCCCGCCGAGATGACGCACCTCCCCGTTCTGCATGAAGCGGAGGAGCTTTCCCTGCAAGGCCGTCGACATTTCCGTGATCTCATCGAGAAATATGGTACCGCCTTCCGCAGATTCGAGGAGCCCGGTATGGGAATGATCTGCCCCGGTAAAAGCCCCTTTTTCGTAGCCGAAAAGCTCCGATTCGAGAAGATTGTCCGGGATGGCTCCGCAATGAACCACAACAAAAGGCTTGTCGCGGCGCGAACTCAGCTGGTGCAGGGAACGAGCCGTCAGTTCCTTCCCCGTGCCGCTTTCACCTTCAATGAGAACACTCGCCCAGGCATCTGCAACCCGGACCAGTTGCTTATAAAATTCCACCATTGTCGCTGAAGAACCGATAAAACGCGGCTCTTCTTTCGTCGTGGGCTTCCCTTGGCTGCGATGACGTTGCAGCTCGCGCATTCCCAGCACCTTCTTAACCATGTTACGAATCGCGTCGGGTGAAAAGGGCTTGCTGATATAATCCCACGCGCCGAGCTGAAGGGCCTCCATGGTGCTTTCCAGCGATCCGAAGGCCGTCATCAGGATCACCGGCAGTGCCGGCCACTGTTGATGAATCTGCCGCAACAACTGCAAGCCGTCCATGTCCGGCATCCTGATATCGGAAATTACCAGATCATAGCAGGACAAATCCGCCTTTAGAGCATCCTGGGCGGATGTATAGGCCTCCACATCGTAATCGGCCCGACGTAAAGCCTCCTGCAAGAATTCACAGGCTACGGCATCGTCATCAATAATGATAATCCGGAAGGACATCTTTAAAAACCCCGTTTAATTAGAAATCAGCTTTACGGACTTATTTTACGAAATTTCTCTTTCACGCTATAAAGAAAGAGGAACGGTTTGCAAGACCGTTCCTCCTGAATCTGGTTTTATCTTAGTAACCCGATAACCAGTCGCCTTATCTGCAAACTTGTTAGAAAGGCCGCTTGGTATTACTTGGTTGCCGTGAAAACCAAGAGGTCGAGAAGTTTGTTTGAATATCCCCATTCATTGTCATACCACGCAACAAGCTTTACAAAGGTATCCGAAAGGGCGATTCCGGCTTTGGCATCAAAAACCGATGTCTTCTCTTCGCCGATAAAATCGCTCGATACGACCTCTTCGTCCGTATAGCCGAGAATGCCTTTGAGTTCGCCTTCGGAAGCGGCTTTCATCGCAGCCTTGATCTCATCGTAGGTAGCCGGTTTGGCAAGACGGCAAGTAAGATCCACTACGGAAACATCAATCGTGGGAACGCGGAACGCCATTCCGGTGAGTTTGCCTTTCAGCTCGGGAATGACCGAACCCACGGCCTTTGCCGCACCGGTCGACGAGGGAATGATGTTGAAACCAGCGGCTCGTCCGCCACGCCAATCCTTCATGGAAGTACCGTCGACGGTCTTCTGGGTTGCGGTTATGGCGTGCACCGTAGTCATCAACCCCTCGATGATCCCCCACTTGTCATTAACGACTTTTGCAAGCGGAGCCAGGCAGTTGGTCGTGCATGAGGCATTGGAAACGATCGGTTCGCCATTATAGCTCTTGTGGTTTACTCCCATAACGAACATCG
This sequence comes from Syntrophus sp. PtaB.Bin001, assembly GCA_002067815.1. Classification (GTDB taxonomy): domain Bacteria; phylum Desulfobacterota; class Syntrophia; order Syntrophales; family Syntrophaceae; genus Syntrophus. The sequence continues at coordinate 2,252 of MVQR01000397.1, forward strand.
GGGTATCATCTTTCGACGGAGCGGAAAGAATGACCCTTTTGGCTCCGGCTTTAAGATGCCCGCCGGCTTTTTCCTTATCAAGGAAGAGACCGGTTGATTCTACGACATAGTCGGCGCCTACTTCATCCCACTTTAGGTTTGCAGGATCTTTTTCCGCTGTAATACGGATCGCCTTTCCATCCACTACTAGTTTGCCGTCTTTTACTTCGACCGTTCCCTTGAATCTGCCGTGAACCGTGTCATAGCGAAGCATATAAGACATGTAATC